>JANWZY010000329.1 GCA_025061935.1 Verrucomicrobiia bacterium | reverse complement strand
AGGTAGCCCATGAGCGCGCCGGCGAATGTGTCGCCTGCGCCGGTCGGGTCCACGACATTGGTCAACGGGAAGGCAGGTGCAAGGAACAGGTGCGACCCGTCCCAGAGGAATGAGCCGTGCTCGCCTTTCTTGATGATTACGAACTTTGGCCCGAGCCGCGCAATTTTGCGCGCAGCCTTGAACAGGTTTCGTTCCCCCGCCAAGTGCTGCGCTTCCGAATCGTTTAGGATGAGCGCATCGACGCGTTTGAGCAGTTTCAGCAGCTCCGGCAGCGCGTTGTTGAGCCACAAGTCCATCGTATCGGCTGCGACGAACCGCGGCTTGCGCATTTGGTCGAGTACGTGGAGTTGCAGTGCCGGAGCTATGTTGGCCAAAAGTACGAAAGGGGCGGTGCGGTGCGTCTCAGGTAGTTCCGGCATGAATGTTTCAAACACGCCCAGCTCGGTTTTAATCGTGCGGCGCCGGTTCATATCGGGCTCGTATTCGGCCTGCCAATGGAACGTTTTGCCCGGACGGATTTCGAGCGCGGCCAGGTCAATTCCGCGCCGCTTGAAAAGCGCAAGGTACGATTTGGGGAAATCGTCGCCGACTACGCCTACCAGTTTGACCGGCGCGAAGAAGCTTGCGGCTACTGCAGCGTAGCTAGCGGACCCACCCAGCAGCCGTGCGCCCGACGCCACAGGTGTTTTAATTGAATCGAGTGCAGTCGAGCCTGCGACCAGCACGCAAGACGCTGTTCCGGATTTCATTGTGTCCTCCATTTTCTGCGCGCGCGTTAACGTACGCGCACGCTCCAGGCCGAGACAATACGAAACCGGCGCGGGCTGAGCCTCGCATGGTGGCCAGGAAATGAATGGCCACAAAATGCAAGATCGGCTTCTCCCATTTGGCCATAGCTTTTGCACCGAACGCGCGGGCGCGCGGCCGGCTACAAACGCTCGCCTGTGTTGCTGGCGCGAGGAACTGGAAGGCCAAATTAAACAGCGCACGAACAACGAACAGGAAACTCATAGCTTGGGTACAGGAAATCGCTGAATTGTGTAAGCCGGAACGCGTGCACTGGTGCGACGGCTCCGGGCGGAGTACAAGGCGCTGTGTGACCCGATGGTACGCACCGGCACGTTCACGCCACCAAACGAACAGTTGCGTCCGGGATGTTATCTGGCGCGGTCGCACCCGAGCGATGTAGCGCGGGTCGAGAACCGCACGTTCATTTGTTCGCGGAACAAGGACGCCACTGGCCCGACCACCAATTGGGCGGCCCCGGACGAAATGAAGCATAAGCTCCGAGGATATTTCGCCGGGTCAATGGCCGGGCGCATAATGTACCTTATCCCGTTCCCGATAGGGCCGTGGGACTCGCCGCTATGCAAAATCGGGGTCCGATCGACCGACTCGCCGTACGCCGTGGCCACCGTGCACATCATGACGCGCATGGGCAAGGCCGTACTTGACCGGCTCGGGCCGGACGGTGACTTTATCCCGTGCCTCCATTCAGTGGGCGCGCCGTTAAAGCCCGGCCAGCCAGATGTACCGTGGCCTTGCGACCCGGACATCGAGCGGAAACATGTTGTGCATTTTCCAGGAGGCCTATCCATTTGGTCGTACGGCTCAGGCTACGGCGGCAATGCGTTGCTAGGTAAGAAATGTTTTGCGCTGCGTATCGCGTCGCTGTACGCGCGAAAAGAAGGGTGGCTGGCCGAGCACATGTTAATCATTTGCCTAACCTCGCCCGGGGACAAAAAGTACTACATCTGCGGCGCGTTCCTAAGCGCATGTGGCAAGACGAACCTGGCCATGATGCAACCGACGCTGCCGGGTTGAAAGCTCACTTGCCTCGGTGACGACATCGCCCGGATCCGCCTCGGCGCAGGTGGCCGGCGCTACGCGATGAATCCCGAGACAGGGTTCTCCGGCGTGGCCCCAGGCACGTCGTACAGGGCGAACCCGAACGCGAAGCATACGCTCACGCGCAACCGAATTTTTACCAATGTAGTGCTTACGCCGGAAAGCGACGCGTGGTGGGAAGACATGGAAGTGCCCCGCCGCAGAAAGGAATTGACTGGCAGGGCCAAGAGTGGACACCCGACTGTGGGCGCAAAGGTGCGCACCCGAACGCGCGGTTCACTGCGCCTGCAGCCCAGTGCCCGGTGATAGACCCGGACTGGGAAAACCCTGCTGGCGTGCCGATCTCAGCCTTTATCTTCGGCGGGCACCGACCCACAACCATTCCGCTTGTGGTAGAAGCGTTCAGTTGGGCGCACGGTGTATTCCTGGCTTCGAGCGCGGCATCGGAGACCACCACAGCAGCGATTCACGAAGCGGGGGTGCTACGGCGCGACCCGTTCGCAATGTTCCCGTTCGGCGGGTACAACATGGCCGACTATTTCGCGCATTGGCTCTCATTTGCGAACCGGACAGACCGCTCGAAGCTACCCAAGATATTCCTTGTGAACTGGTTCCGCAAAGGCCCGGACGTCAAACGGCTCTGGCCAGGGTTCGGTGAGAACAGCCGTGTGCGCAAATGGATTTGCGAACGGGTCGAGGGCACAGGCAAAGCGGTGTCAACGCCGATTGGGTAATTTGCCGACATCGGACGCGCTCGATATGTCCGGGCTCGATCTCCCAGCGGGGAATCTGTCCGAGCTTTTAGCCCGGATATTTCACACTCGTTTTATTGGCACGGGGCTTCAGCCCGATGAATGCTGGTCAAGCCGACCACAAAGCCGCTTCAGCGGCTTTAGCACTATGCCAGAA
>JANWZY010000328.1 GCA_025061935.1 Verrucomicrobiia bacterium | reverse complement strand
AGTCAGCCGTGTCTCGCTGGCTCGCGGCGCCACAGTTCACGCGCATAATTTCCGACGGTGTCTTCGTGTTCACCCCGGACGCAACGCGCGCCGAAGCGGAACAGATTGTCGCTGGACTAAGGAATGTTGCGAGACAAACCGCCAAAGAACGCGGGCCGCTCGACTAAGCTGCGCCACGTTATCAGGTTGAACAATGGATTCACGCCAGCCATTTAGCACGTACACGCAAGCAAAACGGTTCGGGGCACCATACAAGACAATTACACTTGCCCGTGTGCGCGTGCTCCGGCTGATTGCAACAGCAATTACATGCACATGCAGCATGGCGCAGCCGCTCATGCTGCCTACGCCAAATCAGGCCCTGTTCGAACAGGGCAGGGAAGACGCGTTCTTTGCTCCCACACCTGGCAAGCCTTGGACAACCGGATGCTTCGGTTGTGTCCGATCAGAAGGTATGCAAATGCACGAGGGCATAGATATCCGCAGCGTGCAGCGTGATGCAAAAGGTGAACCTACTGACCCGGTCTGGGCAGTTGCGCACGGCACGGTCGTGTACATCAACACGAACCCAGGTCTTTCGACCTTCGGTAGGTACGTCGTGCTGCGCCACTTTATTGATGGCATCGAAGTTTACTCGACTTATGCGCACTTGCGCGCGGTCCGCAACGGGCTTGCTGTCGGACAACAATTACAACCGGGCGAACTCATCGGTATAATGGGGCGCAGCTCAAGTTCGCCTGGCAGCATTTCTAAAGACCGGGCGCATCTGCATTTCGAATTGGGACTGCTTTTGAATGAACACTTCGCTGCGTGGTTCAAGAATGCGTTTCCGGAGCAGCGCAACGACCACGGAATGTGGAACGGCCAAAACATTATTGGGCTTGATCCGCACGCAATTTTCCTCCTGCAGCACAAACACGGCTCGAATTTCAACCTGCTCGATTACGTTCGGAACCAGACCGAGCTTTGCCGCGTATTCGTCCGGTCAACAAACTTCCCCTGGCTCAGGCGTTACCCGCAACTGATCCGGCAGAATCACCGTGCGCAATCGGAAGGCGTTGCGGGTTACGAAATCGCGCTAAACTTCAATGGCGTGCCTTTCGAGCTAACCCCCCGGGCAGCGTCAGAAATCAACGCACGCGGGCGGTTCGTCTTGCTTTCAGTGAATGAAGCCGAGCTTAGCAGGAACCCGTGCCGCAAGCTTGTGACACGGCACGGCGGGAAATGGCAGCTCGCAGATAACGGTCTGCGTCTGCTGGAATTGCTTACATACCAGCCGTGAAATCGGAGAACACTGGCTAGTGGGCCGTGTGCAGGAATTACGGTTTATAACCACGACTGGCAACAGCAAGTAGGGGTCTTCCTGTTTTACGCCGAGCTTCAAGCGCGGTGAAAAACCGGGACCAACCAGCCAAAACCGCATCAACCATTTTACGCGCGCAAGATCCACCGCCCCGAGGGCTTGCCGCAGCCGAGGCCTTTGAGACCAGTGAAGCGGCGCACCGATCGAGTGACACGAAATGCGGGATTAATGTGCGAGACTCAATGGAATGGCCCCATAGCCAAAAAACTTGTTCACAAGCGATCCGTGATCGTACCGGAACTTGTGAATTAACCCTGCACGCGTGCGCGAAACAACTCGGTGGAGCGTGCGTTTCCGAACTTCTTCACAACCTATCCACAACGTTCGACCCGGTGAATAACTTGTGCGCAACAATTTGTTGTAAAGGCGCTGGTTCTGGCTAAAATTGTACCGGTTCTTTGAAAGAACTGAAACAGTTTGGCGACACCGGAAGATGTCGCTGGGCCGTTTCAAGGATAATCCCGGGTGACCGGGGAAAGGCTGGGTCATGCTGGTTGGCCCAGCCCCTCGCAGATTGGGCGCAAGCCCAACTTGCGGAGGCAGGATTCACCAGTCCCTGTGGCGACGATCGCGCGTCGCCAAGCCGCGATTCAGGGACTAGGCGGTTAGGCCCGATGAGAAGCCGGGCCGAGCCGAGTCAAGTAGCACAAGCTGGCTTCGGGCTTGTGCGAATCGCGGTTACCCGAGACGGGTACACGGTTGCTACCGCGACCAGCCCGGAGCGGATGCTAGGCCGGCGCGTCGTAAACGCGCCAGCGCGCCAAACCCACTTGGATGTGGCCAAAGCGCGCATCCGCACCGGGGAAGCGCACGCGCAAGACAGGCAGGCAGCGCGTGAGAAGCTTCCAAAGCGTGCGGCGATGCTGAAAACAGCACCGCTGTACTGCGACTGAAAGGCAACCTGAGAGGTAAGAGGCGAGACCCGTGGGGCCGGGCCAACGCACCGCCAAAAGCGGTGGCCGACCCGGACTCGTTGGCCAAGAGGCAGGGAGCTAAAGCGCAGATGTCTCTTGGTCAAGTCCGACCGGGCGGTGAAGCGCAATCACTGGACGGTCGGGCCGAAAAGCCTCACTCAATAATCCCGATCCGCAAGGGTCGGGACGGCCCTGCTATGAGGCCGAATACTCCGGCTGCCGCGGAGAATAGCGTCGGGAAGCTGGCAGCCTCGGCGCCAGCCGAGAGCGCCTAATGCCAGCCGGGGGAAGAGAGCGTGGCGAGCTCCCACTCCCCATAATGTCCCCGCCTGACGGCAACGTCGGGCGGGGACTCGTTTTTTAGCATGGACAACACCCGACTCCAGCCCGGTTACGACGCTTTACTGATTTCTTTTCATAACCTGGCGGCAAGCTGAGAGCGATATAAAGCCAAGTCAATTTCCTCAAACAATCGGCTTAC
>JANWZY010000327.1 GCA_025061935.1 Verrucomicrobiia bacterium | reverse complement strand
TTACCCACTGCATCGGGCCAAACCTGGTCACCGATCAACGACCCCACAATCTTGTAATCGGGGCCGCCGGGCGAAAACGCGTTTTGGCCGACCGCATCAACAGCCGCCGTTGCAATTAACCACCCGACTCCGGCGGTCAGGCTCAGTTCTTTTAAACGCCGCAACATAGGTCTAAGCCACATTAACACCCGCAAAACGCATTTGTCCACGTTTTTCCATCCGCAGTGCCAAGCGGAGCCGATCTGCGCTGAGACAAGCAAGCTCCATGGCAACACACTGGGCTTCGAAGTGTCTTCATAGTAACGCGGCCTGGGTTTCTTCAACGCAACTCTCCGGTTCCAACTGCGCCAGTAAAGATTTGAATCCCCAACGAGTGAACAATTCCCGTAGCCGGCGCGTATCCGGCGGCCGCGGCTCAAAGCGACTCAGCTTAAACTCGCACTCTAAATCGTCCTTAAGCTTGACCAATCCTCTGTTTCGCTCAACAACCTCGCGTGCCGCCCCGAGCGCAGACCTCAACCTCTCAGGGCTGACTTCGTTCAAGCGTTCGAAAAGTTCGGCAACGGACCCGAACCTGGCTAACAGGTCTGCAGCCGTCTTGGGCCCTACACCGGGCACTCCGGGAATGTTGTCCGAGGTGTCGCCGGTCAAACTAAGCCAGTCAACTATCTGGTTAGGAAAGACTCCCGTCTGGGTCTTAACTCGCTCGACTGTCCAAGGCGTTTGATGCTGGTCATTTGGGTTAACCACGACAATGTCGGGCGACACTAGCTGCAAGAAATCCTTGTCTGAGCTGGCGATGATAACTCTCAGCCCGGCTACGGCCGCACACCGCGCTATGCAAGCAATGTAATCATCGGCCTCTACTCCGGGCTGTTTAAGCGACGGTATCCCAGCCGCATCGAGATACTCTTCAATCTCATCGAGTTGCTCTTTCAACTCCGGCGGCATCGGCGGGCGCTGCGCTTTGTAGCCGGGTAGCGCGGCCAACCGCTCGGCGCTCAGACCGCCGTCCCAAATAACGGCCACATGCGTGGGTTTGATCGAGTCGCGCAGTTTGGTCAGCATCCTGACAAACCCGAAAATGGCGTTCGTGGGCCGGCCAGTTGGCGAGGTTAATCCACGGATCGCATGAAACGCCCTGTACCCGTAAGCGTGACCGTCAACCAGCAACAGCACGCCGCGCTCCTTGCTCGAAACTGTGCCTGGATTGTTCGCGTTCGCCACCGCGTCTTAAGTCGTCTTTACGGCTGCCAGTTTTGGTTGAGCGCAATCCGGTGTTTCTCGCTCGGCGCAAACGGCCCCCACGCGGCCTAGTCTCCGATTCAACGCGTGCCCGTGACAGGCGCCGCAGAAACCGGGAGCGGCTCACTCGCAGGTGCGGGCTGGGTCCCAGCACCCTGCCCCTGGCTTAATGGCTGCGCCGGTTGTGCCGGGATCGAAACACGTGCAAACGGCATTTCGTCTTCCGAATGTACCCTGTTGCCCGCCGGGTCAATTATTGTGGGGGTCACAAACACCACAAGGTTCTTCTTCTGTGTGCTGCGTGACTCCATCCGGAAGAATCTGCCAAATAGCGGCAGGTCGCCCAACAGCGGGACTTTGTTTTTTATTCGCTCGCCCTTCTCGTATAGCATGCCGCCCAAGACCACCGTTTGCCCGTCCCATACGTTAACCGTTGTCACCGTTTGGCGTACGCGGAAACGCGGCAAAACGGTCGGAACAACGATTGCGTTTTGCGGCACTTGCCCCAAGCCGACCCGGACATTCTTCGGTTCGTCGTACCCGACAAATTCTACAAGGGACGGAATCAGGGTGAGGTTTATGGTGTACCCGTCGGACAACACGTATGGGATAACGTCCAAGACCGGCCCGACTTCCAACGGCTGCGGCATCGGATAAATGAACGGCGCACCGATCTGCTGCTGGACGATTTGGCCCTGACCAGCTACAACTGCCGCCCACAGAACTGAAACGCCAAACAGCCGCTTCACCATTCCTCGCATTCGTTGGCAACCTGTTTTCATAACACCTGAAAAAACTTGCACAAACTCAAGTCTGACAATCGGACTGAAACCTCATGCATGCCCTCTATCTGCCAAGCGGCTAAAACCCACCCGTGGTACCCATGCCGCCGCCAAAAGTGCCCCCACCACCCACTCCGCCCATTCCACCGACCTGTTGAGCGAAGCCGTAGTACATGATGATATTCTGCACATCAGTGGCTTTCATTTGGGCCTGGCGCCCGCTCAACACTGTAACTTCGGGCGCGCTGTTTATTTCCCCGCCTGTGCGCTGCTCGAGCGCGCGCATAACGACTCTAAACTGGGGATCGGTCAATATCCCCGTCATTGTGAAAAGCGCGGGCCAGCCGGACGCGTTCAGCCCGCCCGTCACAAGTTGATCAGAGGCAGTCGGTGTCAAAGCTGTGCCACCCAAGGCCGAACCCGGGAACACACCTTCCGGGTTCGCCGTGGTCGGCTCTCCATAGAAAGACGGAGCAGTACCTCCTTGCATGCCAATCTTGCCCTGGTTCATCAAGAAGTTCCCCAAGTACCAGTCGAACCCTAGTGCCTTAAGGTCGCTTTGCTCGATCTCGATGAACTTGGCCTTGATGTTCACCTGCGGCGGGCTTGCGTTGAGCACTTGAATCGCGGCCTCAATTATATCCAAGTCTTGGAGTGTCGCGCGCACAACGAGCAAGCCGAGTCTGTCGTTGAAAAACACCGATTTGTTCGTGCCTGTTGCCGAGGTGAAATCAACCCCGTTC
>JANWZY010000326.1 GCA_025061935.1 Verrucomicrobiia bacterium | reverse complement strand
TTCACACGCAAGTTCGTGGCGCTATATATGCCACTCAAGGGCAAGACCGGCACTGCGGTCAAAAACCGCGCCGCTGAGCTGGGTATTAAGGTCTTGCTGCAAGCAGACCTATCCCAGCTCGCTTATGTGCTTGGCAAGACCTAACGGGAGCAAACCGCCATGTCAACAGACGTCCAACAAGTACATGGGTCACGCCGAATCGCACATAATAACGGCCAAATTCAACAGCTTAAAAACAGATGAAGCCTAAACAGGAACAAAGCAGACCATCCAATTCGGCCCGAAAAAGCACAGTTCGGCAAGTCCCGACCAAGCCCACTACCGGGAAACAAGACATCCCAATTCCAGATTTCCCTAGCACGCCAAAACGTGAAATCATCCTGTTTGCCGTCACGGGCATGTCACCAGCCGTGCTCACAGAAACCGTGTGGGCACTGGCGCATCCGGCCAAAGGCCAGGACCCAATCGTGCCAGACCGGGTTGTGGTCGTGACCACCTTGCCCGGTAAACTCAAGATTGATGAGGAGTTATTCACACCGACGCCCAACTACGGTGGGTTGACTGTGTGGCAAGCGTTGCGCAAGGCCATTCTCGGCGCGGCATTCGAGTCGGACCCGCGGCTGAACATGGAAGAAATTCGTGTCATTTCTCGGCGCGACCCCAAGCAAGGCCGCAGCTATTTGCTCGAAGATATCCGTACACCCGCCGACAACGAAGTCGCCGCAGATTTCATTCTCGAAGAGCTGCGCAAACTTACCGAAAACCCGGACACACAAATCATTGCGTCCTTGGCCGGCGGCCGCAAAACCATGAGCGCGCTGCTTTATGCCGCCATGTCGCTACTCGGCCGCGACCACGACAGGCTCACGCATGTGCTTGTAAGCGAACCGTTCGATGACCCGGCGCTCAAGCCCAGGTTTTACTTCCCCTCAGTCGAAGCCGCGTCCGAACAATTACATCAGCACCCCCGTACCAGCGCAGTACTATCGGGTGCAGACGCCACGCTCTGGCTTGCAGACGTACCGTTCGTGCGGCTCCGGCACCTGTTCCCTAAGCAACTGGGTCGCTACCCGGGCAAGTTCAGCGGCCTGGTCCGCGCATACCTGACCAGGATCGAAGAAATCAGCGGGCCGCCAGAGGTCAGCCTCGACCCGGACAACTTGACACTGCACGTGGGCGACGCACATGTGCGGTTGACTGCACGCGAGTTCGCTCTGTACGCGTTCCTGGCCGAGCGCTGCCGCGACGGTAAGCCCCCCTTGGACAGACAGAAATGCGCAGCAGACGAACTGAAAAACTGGATAAACTCTTGGGCGGAACGTTTCGGCCCCGGAACGAATCAGCGCGAGACGCTTTTAACGTGGCGGGACATAGACGAAGATGACATCCGCAAAAAACTTAGCTCGATCCGCCAAAAATTCCGGACTGCTGGCCTGGCGCATCTGCTGCATTTCCTGCTCCCGCAACCGCGCGTTTTCGGCATACGCGTCCGACTCAAAACGTGACCGCCGGCACGACCCGTGGACTATTACTCTGCGGTCGAGCGCACCAGCGCCAACCTCCACAACTTGGCAGGCGCAAACAACGGGCGTTTCGCCGAAAGCATGCAGGTTGATTGCGGATTTGCGAATTGCGGATTGCGGATTTTGTGGTTCTTGCGTTGCGCGTTTGTGGGCTGTCGGCAGGGACCAGTACCGCTTAGCTCAAATCCGAAATCCGAAATCGCAAATCCGAAATTGCTCGGCACTGAGCACCAAACGCCGAAAGGCACAACGGGATTTTCGATTTTTGATTTTCGATTTTTGATTTGCGAATTGCGGATTGCGGACGGTTTTTTGGGCGTGGTCACGGCCTCGGGCCGGTGGACAGCGCAGCTTTGCAAAAATTCCGCAATCCGCAATCCGCGAACCGAAATCGCACAATCCTGGCCTGGTCCTGTTCCGGTTCAGCGCTGGCGGGGCAGTACCGTTCAAGCCCGGGACCGGTGTTTCCGCGTTTTGACAAACGCGGCTACGCGGTGCCGTCCAACTCCAGCCACGCGGAAACGATTGACCACTGCACCGCCGCATTTGCCAACCCTTGCCCGCAAGCCAGTCATTGCTATTCAACCCCTCCACACGCCGGCACGCACGCGCACGTGCCAGGACGTCCAAACTCTGGTGCCCAGCCATAACCCCAGCAAAAATTGTGACATGAGTGGCACCAAAAGCGCAGCTCAACGATCCGGGCCCAGCCCCACGCCCGCGCCGACTCAACCGCGTCGCGCGCACATGCGAAGACTTCGGCGTGCGCGTCCAATACTCCGTCTTCGAGTGCCACCTCGAAGAACACGAACTGGCCCGACTCTGGGCCAAACTCACTAGCCTCATAGACCCAACCCAGGACAGAATCGTCGCCTACAGGCTCGACGCACACTGCGCACGCCAAACCTTGACCGCAGGCACCATGGTCTGCTCAGAACGTGTCGTCTGCTACCTAGTCTAAACCACACAACCACCGCAACCCAGGTCATGAGCTTGCAACCGTCAAAAAAGGCCATCTGCCGACCTGAACTGTTTTCTGCCTCAGAATCAGCCGCTTACAACAAAATCCCCACCCACACACACCACCTGCACCCAGACCAGAACCAACCACAAACCACGCCTGCTGACCTAACGCGCATCTTGACCATTGCAGCCCAATCACTTACAAAACCGCCGTGCACTGAGCACCAAACGCCGAAAGGCACTGGAGACGAGACTCCAGCCTTTTTTCATAAAGCTTCCTTTCCCGCACCTTTGTG
>JANWZY010000325.1 GCA_025061935.1 Verrucomicrobiia bacterium | reverse complement strand
TGTTGACAAATAGACGGCCCGCCTCGATAGTGCGCTACCGGGGCGGGCAGCAATTTGAGCCTATGCCAGAAAGGAGAAAATGGGATGTGGACCCTGTGGATCGCTACAGTGCTTCCGTCGCTGCTGCTCGTATTTTTTGCTCTGCCATGCATAATCCGGAAACGCACGTTTGGGTGGTATGGCGCGCCGCCACGCACAGGTGAGGAAGCCGTCATGTCGGGCATCGGAGGTGTTGGGTTGGCGCTATTTATCCACGCCTACTACATGCCGATGTATCGGCGGTTTCCGGTCCTGCGCTGGGTCCTTGTTGTTTTTGGTGCGACGACTTTTGTTTGGGCGGGCTGGTTATGGTTTCTATGGAAAGCACTCCAAAATTGACGACTTCCCGATACACAGTGACGTCAGCAGAGCGAGGTTTCACGCTAACGGAGCTCCTCGTCGTTATGGCGATCATCGCTGTGTTGGCGGCGCTGTTGTTGCCCACGCTTTCCAAAAGCAAGGAATCAGCCCGTAGCGTGGCTTGCGCAAGCAATCTCCGACAGATTGGCATTGCTTTGAGCCTTTATGTCAACGACGGCGGCTATTACCCGCCACATGCTTACCCACCCCAGTCGGGTGTTACCAGTGGCCCGCCAGTCGTTGTCGTCCTCACGGACGGGTGGCCAGGATACCTGCTTCCGCATGTTAGCGGCAGCACTGCTGTATTTCATTGCCCGTCCAGAGGCCCTGAGTTTGGATGGCCAACTGGAACTTCCCAGTGGGGCTACAGCTTTCCGTTCAATATTGATTCGACCCGGACGTTTTTCAGCTATGGCTACAACGGTTTCCATCTGAGGCAGAATCGAGGCGGCAACTTAACTGCGAATGCATTTGGCTTGAGTCCGAACCCTCACCGCGGTCTAGCGGCAAATCAGGTGGCGAATCCCGCCGACATGATTGCGATTGGAGACAGCGACGGGAACGGCTTCGGCGATGGCAGCATCAGTTTCATGCGACCGCAGGTGGGTTCAGCTCCGGATTTTCCGCCGGGTGACGTTCACAAGAAGGGCGCGAACATTGCGTTCTGTGATGGTCACGTCGAATGGCATAAGCAAATCAAATGGATTGAATTGACGCCAGCGGCAGCGCGCCGCTGGCACTATGACAACCAACCGCATCCGGAGGCGTGGTATCGCACCGGGCCGTAGTTGAGACCATTTGGCGTGCGGCCACTTTGTTTCTCCATCTCCCAATCCTCCATCGTCACCGTGTTGTAGCGGCGGGCGCGGCCGTTTTCCTCCAGGTGCAGGTTGTTCCAGGAAAGTTCTGCCGCAGCAGATGTCGTTGGAATTCCAACGGCTCACTTCCCCATCGGCCCAGACAGGTGGGAGGCGCTGTTCCTACTCCGGATGCGGCAACGCAAGTTAAGCCGGGGCTTCCCAAATAGGCACGGGTTGGTTACACATTCGAGCGGTCCCAGCGAATTCCGTGATGCAAACGGACGACGGAACAACCAAACAAAATACACGCTGGCTCAACGGCACGGTGCTGGGCATCGGCCTGGCGTCACTGTTCAGCGACTGGGCGCACGAGATCGCCACAAGCGTGTTGCCGGCGTTCCTGGCCGCACTCGGCGCAAGCGCGGCATGGCTCGGATTGATCGAGGGCGTCAGCGACGGCCTGGCCAGCTTCGCCAAGATGGCCAGCGGCTACTACACCGACAAGCTCCGCCGACGCAAACCGATAGCCGTGGCCGGGTATCTCGTGACTGCCGTAGGGACGGCCTCATTCGGGCTGGCTTCGGCAGCATGGCACGTGTTGGTCTCGCGCGCGGCGGCGTGGCTGGGGCGCGGAGTTCGCACCCCGGTGCGCAAGGCGCTGCTGGCTGCGGCGGTAACGCCCGAAACCTATGGCCGCGCCTTCGGGTTCGAGCGAATGATGGACACATTGGGGGCAATCGTCGGCCCGGCAACTGCGGTGGTGCTCCTGCCGCTGGTGAATCATCAGTACCCGACGTTGTTTGCCTTGACGCTGATCCCGGGCGTGCTGGCTGCAGCATTCATCGCATTCGCAGTCAAGGAACGCGAGCGTACCCCGGTGCCGTATGCGTCGTTCGGGGCAAGTCTGCGCGCGTTGCCGACACCGTTCCGGAAATTCTTGCTTGCAGTGGGCTTGTTCGGCGCAGGGGACTTCGCGTCGGCGCTGTTGATTTTGCTTGCAACGCAGGAACTCAAGCCGGTGTTAGGAAAGGAGCTTGCGGTGAGTGTGGCGGCGGGGCTGTATGTCGCACTCAATGTGTTCTACGCTGCTTTCTCGTTGGTCGCGGGCTGGCTAGCGGATCGGTTCCCAAAGGCGCGAATCTTAGCGGCGGGTTACGCTATGGCTGCGCTAATGGCGACGCTGATCATCACGTTGCCTTTGAATGTGTGGACGCTTACGGCCGTGTTTGTGCTGCGCGGTGTGTATGTGGCTATTGAAGAGACCCTCGAAGACTCGCTCTGCGCCGAGCTGGTGGCCAAGGACCAGCATGGGATGGGGTTCGGCGTGCTGGCCACGGTCAATGGCGTGGGCGATTTCGTGTCCAGCGCAGTGGTCGGCGCGCTATGGAGCGCGTTCGGGACAAGCGTCGCGTTCGGCTACAGCGCGATCCTGTTCGTCGCCGGAACGGTTCTAATTCTGCGCGTCCAAGCCAAATAGCCACGACTCCTGTCACGGCACTCCCCATCCGAGCGCGCGACGCCTCGCACATTCGCGACGCGTCACGCATTCGCTACGCATCGCGCTATTCCGAGCGTGGCGTTCCTGCA
>JANWZY010000324.1 GCA_025061935.1 Verrucomicrobiia bacterium | reverse complement strand
GTGATGCCCTGCGTATTCCCTGTGATAGCGCTGAAAATTCTCGGATTCATCCAGCAAAGCGGCGAAGCTCCGCATCGGGTCTTCAAACTCGGGCTGGCATCCAGTGCAGGCGTGCTTGTTTCATTCATCGCGCTTGCAGTTGCAGTGATTGCGGCTCAACAAGCCGGCAAAGCAGCCAGTTGGGGCATGCATATGCAAAACCCTCAATTCACCCTACTGTTGACCGTGCTTGTCACCCTCGTCAGCTTGAATCTGTTTGGCGTGTTTGAGGTCACGCTCGGCGGACGCGCGCTCGACGTGGCAGGCAAACTTGCTTCCGCGCCTGGCATGACCGGCGCATTCATGACGGGCATGCTCACGACGGTCCTGGCGACCCCCTGCACCGCGCCGCTGCTAGCACCAGCACTCGGGTTCGCGTTCACACAGCCGCCGGTTGTAATTCTCGTCATGTTCATCGCTGTGGGCGCCGGCCTTGCACTGCCGTATGTACTGCTGAGCTGGCGGCCGACCTGGTTGAAATTCATGCCGAAACCCGGGCCGTGGCTCGCGCGCTTCAAGGTTTTGATGGGATTCCCCATGCTGGCCACGGCCGTGTGGCTCTTCTCATTTACGGCGCGCCGGTTCGGGCCGCACGGCACGGTATGGCTCGGCCTATTCCTGGTTACACTTGCATTCGCTGCATGGGTCTGGGGCGAGTTTGTCCAACGCGGCGCTAAAGGTCGCACACTGGCAGCCGTCGTCAGCATAGTCACACTCGTTTCCAGTTACGTTTATGCGCTCGAGACTAAGCTGAACTGGCGCCACACGCGGCAATCCGTGCAAATCGAGTCAGACTCAAGCGCCGAAGCCAACCTTTGGAAAAAATGGAGTCCCGAGGCAGTCGCACAGGCACGCGGCCAAGGCCGGCCTGTGTTGGTAGACTTCACCGCAGACTGGTGCGTCACGTGCAAGTACAACAAGCTCGTGGCACTGGACACGGCCGAAGTACGGGATGCACTAAAACGGCTCAACGTCGCGGCATTCGTCGCAGACAACACAGACGAGGACCCGGCAATCGTCGCGGAACTGCGCAAGTTTGGTCGGGCTGGTGTGCCTCTCGTAGTGGTTTATCCGCGCGCCACGAACGCACCCCCAATCGTGTTGCCTACACTGCTGACTAAAGCGGCTGTGCTCGAAGCGTTAGCCAAAGCTGCCGAATGACGCCAGCGCCCCGTTTCCGCGTCTGGCGCCAGGACACAATTCCGGACGTGTTCAAAGGTTTGCCTCCTGAATTGCTCCGAGCCGGCTCGTGCGTTAGTCTCAACTGGACAATGAAGCAGAAAGACGCAATTTGCCTGGTGCTTGTAACGGTGCCCGGTCTCAAAGTTGCACGTTCAATCGCGCGGGCCGTACTCGAGGCGCGCCTAGCAGCTTGCGTCAACATTGTCCCGCACGTCGAATCGCACTACTGGTGGCAGGGCAAGATCGAATCCGGCACCGAGCTGCTAATGATCCTGAAAACGACAACACCCAAACTCCCCCAACTCGAACGTATCGTCCTTGCCAATCATCCCTACGAAACCCCGGAGTTCATTGCGGTGCGGATCAACCGTGCCAATAAGGCATACTCTGACTGGCTATTGGAAAGCGTTGCGGCGCCAGGCAAATCCACTCGAAACAAATGAGCGCGCCACCTGTCTGTCCTATCTGTGGCGCGCGCGTGCCGCCGCATGCACGTGCGTGCCCCGACTGCGGCTCGGATGAACACACTGGCTGGTCGGCTGCCGCCTACGAGCCGCGACCGGACGGCATCTCTGACGAAGAGTTTGATTACGCCGAATTCGTCCAACGCGAGTTCGGCAACGGCCAGAAACCGAAAACCCACCCGTGGAAGTTCACGGCAGCGTGTATAGTGTTCCTTATCATATTGGCTCTGGTGCTTTTGCTGCTGCCGTGAAGCTCGTCCCGCGTCATGCCCCTGAATCCCGGCCAAATCCCCTTGGGCTTGACCCTCCCGACCTTAGCAGTGCCGACCGTGCCAGCCGGGGCATAGCCTTTTCGCTAGGCACACCGGTCCGGGCAAGCCTATTCTGCAGGAAACCAATGCAACCCTATCCCCCCGCCACGCCGGGCTTCGCACTCGCCCAACCCAGATTTGGAAACGAAAACGATCCTCAGCCCTTCTTCCCGGCCTCGGCCGGCTCGGCCGGGGCGGGCGCAGACACAGGCTGAGTCTCGACCCACTCCAAAATGGCCATCTGGCTCGCGTCGCCGCGGCGCTGCGCGAGTCGAATAATGCGTGTGTAGCCGCCGTTGCGGTCTTTAAATCCCGGCGCAAGCTCGTCGAATAGAATACGGATCACATCCTCGTTCTGCCGCCATTTTTTGCGCTCCTCTTTTGTGAGGTCGCCATGCGGCCCGCGCACGTGCAACCGCGCGGCGGCGAGCCGGCGCGCGTACACTGTCCCGCGCTTGCCGAGTGTGATCATTTTTTCAGCCAGGGGCCGCGCCGCCTTCGCCTTGGCCAGCGTTGTGACGACGCGCCTGTGCTTGATGAGACTGCATACCAGGTTGGCGAGCATGGCGTTGCGGTGCTCGCCTTTCCGGCCAAGTTTAACTGTACGCTTAAGGTGTCGCACGGCACTCAGTTGTTTTTGGTGCTCGGCTGTTGGTCCTTAGGTGGTTCAAGCAGGCTGGGATCAAAAGTCATGCCCAACCGGAGTTCGACGCCGAACTGTTTACCCAACGCTGCTAGTTTCTCCTTGATCTCGTTGAGCGACTTCTTGCCAAAGTTGCGGTACTTAAGCAT
>JANWZY010000323.1 GCA_025061935.1 Verrucomicrobiia bacterium | reverse complement strand
CGCATTAGCCGAAACGCGCAAACGGATTAACGACGCCGGAATCGAAGTAAGCTTGTTCGTGGCGCCCGACCCGCCGCAAATCGAGGCGGCCGCACGCGTCGGCGCGCAGTTCATCGAATTGCATACTGGTGCGTTCGCCGAACACTTTCATGACCCAGAAGCCCGCGCGCGCGAGCTGGAACGGTTGATCGCAGGCGCTAAACTCGCCCACCAACTCGGCCTCCGAGTCAACGCCGGGCACGGCCTGAATTACCAAAACGTCCCGACACTGCTCAGGGTTCCGCACTTGGTCGAGCTGAACATCGGCCATAGCATAATCAGCCGAGCTGTGTTCGTCGGACTCGAGACCGCAGTGCGTGAAATGCTCGCGCTTATGAAGGACTACAGTGGTTGATGGAACCCGGACCGTGACGATCGGAATCGGCATAGACATAATCGAAATCGCGCGCATCGCACGCGCATACTCACGGTTCGGCAACCGATTCCTCGAGCGCATACTCCGACCCGAAGAAATCAGCTATTGCCTCCGGTTCACCGATCGCGCCCCAATCATTGCAGCCCGGTTCGCAGCCAAAGAAGCGGTGGCAAAAGCACTCGGGGCGCGCATCGGGCAACGCATCGGTTGGCTTGACATCCAGATTACCCACGCACCAAACGGTGCACCTGCTGTCGTCCTCCATGGAAATGCACGCGATACATTCAACGCACACGGCGCAAAGAGGATCAATGTAAGCATAAGCCACTCCCGGCATTACGCCGTTGCAGTGGCCACAATTGAGACCTAAGGCGTTGTGAGCCAAGACTAACCGCTACTCACCCACGACTCCACCCCCCGCAAACAACGCCCCATGCGCCGAACGTGAAGGACTAATCCCCAAGCCGCGAGGCGACTGGGTTTTGCCAGAAAACCCAGTTTCGGTCAAATCGGTCCACTACCGAACCACAGCCGCCACAGAAATTCACAGCTCGACCTGTTAACCCACACTCAATATTCGCCAAAATGCACGCGCACGAATTCCACCACATTTCAAAATTTTTGTCCCACCTGGGACAAAAATTTTGAAATGCCTACGCGTAGAGGCCGGGGCCGAACCGCGAACGGCAACCAAACTCCGGACTTGCAAAATCACAGGAAAAAGGCTACTCAATTTCCGGATTTAAGAGGTGCCAGTTTAGCTCAGCGGTAGAGCAGCGGTTTTGTAAACCGCGGGTCCTCGGTTCGAATCCGAGAACTGGCTCCATCTGTGTGTAGCCGTTCGATCCACCCGATCACGCAACCCGGTCTCAGAACGCGATACGCACCTGCCAGCGCTAGTGCTGCCGCGCAGGCATCGGGAACTCTGCAAACAGAACACCACACACCTGCGGCGGATACAAGTAGCCCATCGCCCCCATAGCCACATCGGTTCGGTACAGCCGATCCTGCAATAAGCAGACCCGGCGTGTGCGCGCAGGTATTGTGCTAGTGTAAATTCGTAGCTCTCCCGGCACACTCGTAATAAGCTCTTCGCGCCAGTCACCTAAACAGTCAGCCACGGCAACCACACGGCCCTCAATCGGCCCTAGCACCTGGCCTGAATACGTGACCAGTTTACCCGCGTTCACATAAGCTTTTATTTGACCATCTGTCCAAAAGACCGGATTTGGTGCCAAACTCCCAAGGTCGGGCTGCCCAAGTAACTTACCGGTCCTAGCGCAGTATAGCCACCGCTCAGGCAAGTATTTCTCACCCGCATACAGCTCAAGCCCGGGATTCGCTGGATCAATATCGGCGAGCAACCCCTGACTGTGTACATGTCGCGTCGGATGGACAGCGCCCCAGATCAACCTGCCAGTGCGCGCTTCGACCACGCAAATGCCATTCGACCAATGCGCCGGCTCGAATCCATACGCAATCTCAAGCCCGGGCCGTGCAGGGTCAATGTCCGCGACATAACAGATGTCCGGGTGGCCCTGCCCCAGGTTCCATAGCAGCTTACCATCGTCGTCTAACACGGCTGCGCCCAGTACAAGCTCATCGCGCCCGTCGCCGTCCACGTCTGCAGCATGCATTCCATGGGCGCCCTGGCCACGCACTGGCGTCGTTTCTTTTTCCCCATCCCATTCCCACACAAGATCGAGTCTGCCACCTGCAAAGTTATACGCGCGCACTACCATACGCGTATATGTGCCGCGCGCGATAATCAGGCTCGGCCGCCTACCATCCAAGTACGCCACACCCATCAGGTGTCGTGACGCTCGGTTACCGGTCGAATCCCCCCAATCCTCCACGTTCCCACGCGGAATCCAGTCCACGCGCGCAAGTTCGCGACCGGTTAATCCATCTAACACAGAGCAATATTCCGGCCCGGTGAGGACGCGCCCGGCAGGATTGCGATAATCCTTGTCGGTAGGCGCGGTCTTGAGCGCGACCTCAGCCCGGCCGTCACCGTCCAGGTCGTACACAATCATTGGCGACCACCAGACACCCTGCTCGATGTTCCACCCGAGGTCCTTGCGCCACAAAAAAGTGCCGTCGCCCAGGTATGCTTCGACCTTCCAAGTATCTACGCTTGGACGCCAGACGCCGGGGTCTGTGACCTGCGCAGGCTGCTTGATAACGAAATCGAGCTGGCCGTTACCATCCAGATCACCAAGCCCAACCTTGTTAAACGGGTAGTCCCCGCGAAGCCTGATTGTGACGCATGCAATCTCACCCTTAACTTTCAACGCGCGCACTGGCCTTGAGCTTGAATGCCATGCTGTACCCGGTTTTACTGCGCGCACGTAATAATACTTCAGCCCTTTTTCCGGCGGCCTGCACACGAAATTGCA
>JANWZY010000322.1 GCA_025061935.1 Verrucomicrobiia bacterium | reverse complement strand
TCTGTCGCGTCGCGCGGCACGTAAATCGGATCGCCGAGCCGCACGTAACAGCGTGAGAACGGTAGCGGAATGATGAACCTGTCCCAACTGTTGGGCCGGATTTTCCAGTCCAGGTCGTATGAGAATGGGACTATCGGCAGGCCGGTTACCTGGGCCAGCGACATCACGCCATCTTGGACGATGTACCGCGGCCCGCGCGGCCCATCAGGTGTGATTGCGAGGTCGTATCCGCGCTCGGCCCAACTGGTCAACTCGAGCAGCGCTTGCTTGCCCCGGCGGCTGCTCGAGCCCCGCACAGGTTGCACGCCGAAAAGCTCCAGGATCGCGGCGAGCAACCCGCCGTCTCTGCTGGCACTGACCATCGCTGCGAGCCGGTGCTGCGGCGGCGCCCGGTTTGCCAGCTTGCGGTACGCGATCAAAGAGAGCGCGAGCCGGTTGTGCCAAACGCAAAAGATGACCTGGTGGGGCAAATTGGCAACAATCCTCACCGTCTGCGGGTCGAGCCTGTACCTGAGGGTAGCCGCTACTGCATGGACGAGTGCGTAGATGATCCACGCGAGCGCACGCTGGGACACAGTCGGCGCGTGCGGCACGACCAGACCCGTCGGCCCCGTGCGGGGCTGCGCCCGGTTGTCTTGTTCGGGTAGCATTTACACGCCCTGCCTGAGTGCTGCGCGTACTATATCTTCGACGGTGGCATTTGGCCCGGCTGCGACAATTGCCTTCCGTACCGCGTTGTTCGCCTCGGCCTGCTTGTACCCCAGCGCCATTAGCGCGAGCACCGCGTCGTTGAGCTTCTGTTCGTCTGCGGACAATGCGCGCTCGGCGCTCGCCGCTTCCCACGCGCCCGCTGCGCCGATTTTGTCTTTTAACTCGACTACGATCCGCTCGGCTGTCTTTTTGCCTACGCCAGAAATCTGAGCCAGCGCTTTGACGTCACCGCGCGCGACTGCGCCACGGAACGCCGCCGGACTCATACCGCTCAAAATGTTTAGGGCAAGTTTCGGCCCGACCCCGCTCACTGTGCTTATGAGTAGCCTGAACAGATCGCGTTCGGCCGCGGTCATGAATCCGTATAGCACGTGCGCGTCTTCGCGCACCGACAGGTGCGTGAGCAGTTTAACCTCGGAGCCGACGGGCGGCAGCTTAGCGTACGACGAGAGCGGGATGAGTACCTCGTACCCGATGCCGTTTACGGCCACGGTCACACGCGTCGGCAACGCTTCCACTAATTTGCCCTGCACAAAAGTGATCATTTGTGTCGAGTGAACCGCGTCCGTGCCCGAAGCGCAAGCAGATCATGGGCTGTGGGTCAAGCGCGCATGTGCATCGGCGCCGCGCAAAAAGTTTGCCACGGCGCATGAAGCTCATATTCGCTTGAGCGTACTCGGCCCGAATCCCTTCTGCTCTTGCGCGAACGCAAGTGCGAGCGCAAGCGCGTCTGCGGCGTCCGGCTCAGGCGTCGCGGAAAGATTCAACATCCGCTGGACCATTTTCGCCACTGCGAGTTTGTGTGCCCCGCCGTGCCCGACTATGGCCAGTTTAACCCTGCGCGGCGCGATTTCAAAAATCTCGATGCCCGCCTCTGCCACAATTGCGAGCGCCGCGCCGCGCGCTTCACCGATTGCCTGCGCGGTTTTCGGATTCGGGCCGTAAAACAGGCCTTCAATGACGCACACTTCGGGCCGATGCCGCTCGACCACATCCCGCAACGTCCGCGCAATATGTGCTAAGCGATCCGCGCGCGTGTGGTCCCGGCCGCGCAGCGAAATTGTGCCATAGGCGAGTGCGCGCGGGCCGGTCTTTTCCGTCAAAATCACGCCGTAACCGGTAGCGCGTACCGACGGATCGATGCCAAGAATCACTCGGCGAACCTTGCCTTGTGCATGGTTGGCCGGTGCGGCGTCGGTGCTTGCGGGTGCACGGGCGCAGGTGCGCTTGCGCGCCAGCCGGGCTTGAATCTGCGTAAATTGGCGCAGTGTGATCCCCACGACGGCCATTTTTGCGTAGGGGTACACCATTGCAAAGATGAAATTTGCGCGGTCTGAAGTGCTTTGGATTCTGACACCTCAACAATGTCATCGCACGGCCATGCCTGAATACCCGCCGTCGCGAAAACGTGTTGTCAGCGCGCGGTGTCGCAATTCCGAGCCTCGGGGCCCGCATCACCGGAATTTTCCCCAATTCAGCCGCGTTCGCGCTCGTGGCGCGGTCTCGGCCAGCCGCGCCTGCGCCTGGTTTTCTACGGAGGCAGGGTTGTGAAAGCCTAACAGACGGCTGGGGCGGGAGCAATCCGACGCTGTCCATGCGCCAGCAGAAAGCGGGATGGCGGCGCATTCCGTCCGGAATGGCGCGATTTCTATTGAATCGTTGCGATCGCGTCGTAGTCCGTCAGGAACACAGACCGTAGCTCACACCTTGTCAAAGGTGTGTAATGAACATGAATCGCGACAAGCCCCACCGAGGATGACACACCAAAGTTCCGTATGACCCGTTTTGATCGAGGTTCGTGGATACGATGGAAGGGCTACTGAACACACGCGGGCATTCTGGCACTGCCTTTTGGAGAACACGTTTGCGCTGGTGCATTCCTACACCGCTACATTTGGGTTGCGAGTGTTTGGTAAAAAGAACGGGGCTGCGTGTCTGCCGTCCCTAGCTGGACTTGAATGTTGGGTGTGGGCTGTTTTCATTACCCGCCACTAATGCGGCGCGCTATCGTCCGGTGCGCCTTACGGCGCTGACCGGCACGAGGCAAAGCCCGGCAGCTCGGCGGAACGCTAGCGCAACGCGCTGGCCGCGAGCTACAGCCGAGG
>JANWZY010000321.1 GCA_025061935.1 Verrucomicrobiia bacterium | reverse complement strand
GGAATTGGCCACCTCGGCTGTAGCAGCGCTTATGGACGCGCAGCCAGCGCGGTGTGCTAGCGTTCTACCGGCCTGCGGGGCTTCGCGTCGTGACGGTGAGCGCCGCAAGGCGCGACAGACCGTAGCCCACCATGTAAGTGGTGGGCAAAAAGGGCACACAACCAACACCAAAGTCCTGTCAGGGACGGCCGACCCGTTTCCGGCGCAATTTCTATGCCGGCGCCGGAATCACACCGGGCCGGGTCGGCAGCCTGGTGGGCGTTTCTTTTCGTGCGCTCGCCCTGGATGCAGGGAACGAGTGTCCACGATTTCTGTCGTCCCTTGCGGGACTTATTTGGGATTTCTTGGGCTTTTGTGCCCACCGTTGAAACGGTGGGCTAGTGTTTGCCGCCCTGACGGGCTTGGGTGCTCGTGGATACCCCGCCGCTGGGCGCGCGCGGCTATAGCCCACCCCGTAAGTGTCGAGGTGCATTTGCGCGCAGCCGCGTCCGTTGTTGCGGTGGCCCGCACGCGTACTTCTTTTGGCTTGGTGCTTTGTCGCCGGTGCGCGCCTGGATTGGGATCATGTCCCGCCTTCGCGCGCCGTGCCGCGGTGTATCCGGCCCGTGACCATTTTGAGGCAGGGAAACCACGTAACCCCTTCCCGGGTTCCAAATTGTACCAAAGATTTGAGTAGTTCCGTCCGGGGCCGGATTGTTGTGACACCGGGGGCGTGGGAGTTTCCCAATCCTTGTTGCGGTTCGCAACGGACCGGTCACGTTACGGCGGGCTCGGTCACGATGAGTTTGCCGGCTGTGCCGTCCAGAGTTGCGTGCACGCCGATGGGTATCGTCGCATTAAATGGCACATGTCCGAATGGGAGTCCGACAACGACGGGCACTTTTAGAGGCACGAGCCTGTCTTGTAGTACCTCTTCGAGCGTCTGGCGGCGCTCGCCGGCGCGTGCTGGCCCCGTGTCAGCGCAGTTGCGGTTTATTCCGATAGCGATCCCGGCCACTTGTTGGAGCAGGCCCGCGTTGAGCAATTGCGTCAGAAGCCGGTCAATTCGGTATGGGGGCTCGTTCACATCTTCGAAAAACAGGATTCGACCCCTAAAATCCGGCTGATACGGTGTACCGAGCAGTGAGCACAGGACCGATAGGTTCCCGCCGATTAGTTCACCCGTTGCGATTCCCTCGCGCAGGACTTTCACGGTATGACCGCGATGCCCATCGCTAACATTGCCTGGGGGTTCAGGCCGGCAAACCGTCCGCATGAACGATTGCCTGGTGAACGCTGGCAGACGTGTCTGTGCGAATCCGCCGATTAGCATCGGCCCGTGGAACGTTACAAGCCCGGCCATTCGCCGCAGTGCGCACAGCAGGGCCGTGATATCGCTTTGGCCGGCGAAGATTTTCGGGTGCCGCCGGATCAAATCGTAGTCGAGCAGTGGCAACAACCGCCCTGCGCCGTACCCGCCCCGGACACATAGAATCGCTTTAATTTGGCGGTCCGTGAACATGCGCATGAGGTCTGCGGCGCGATCGCGGTCTGGCCCTGCAAGGAACCCGAGCCGTGCACGCGCGTGCCGTCCCAGGCGCACTTTGAATCCGAGTGACTCGAGTGCGGCTATGCCGCGATCGATTGCGTCGGGCGCGGCGGGCGGGCTGGCGGGCGCGACCACGCCGATCGTGTCGCCAGGCTCAAGACGCGGCGGCTTGATAGGTATCTGTGGAGGCTCGCGGCTCACGTCTGGGGATACTTCAAGCGGCGCGTGTTCGCTGCCGCCGGATTGGGGGAGCTACTCATTGTGCGGAATTTTTATCGTGCTGCCGCCAATGAACTCGCGGATCAGCGCGTCGCCGGGGATAAGGTCGTATGCATTGACTTGGTCCAGGCTCAGGCCCTCGACGGATTCGAGCAGCGTTTTGATCCGACCGTACCTGATCTGTGCGTCCAGGAACCCCGGATAATCCCTGAGCAACACTTCAGGCTGCGGGAGTATGCCATGCGTACCGATGAAAAACGGCTTAAGTGCGGGCAGCTCGAAAGCGAACCCGCTGTTGATGACCACGTCGGCCAAGCCCATAAGCGGTATGATGCTGTACAGCTCGCCTGCGCGCACGTAGTGCCAATGCAAGAGCGTCAGCAGCGGGCTGTGGTTCCGGTGCCGCGCGTCGCGGAGCATACGCCGCATCAGCCGCACGTCGGTAAACCTGCAGAGCCGATTCGTGCTGCCATCGCCCTCGTAGAGCATGTTGAAGTTTTCGATGTAAACCCTGAACTGGACCGATGGATCGATCCCTTCAGTTATGGGGGGGTACAGCCCGTGCAGGCAATCGAGCAGGAGAATCTGATCCTTTTCCAGCCGCATGGTTTGGTAAGCCACGCGCCGGCCTTCCTTGAAACTGTACGTTGGCTTTTCGATGGGCTTGCCGTCGAGCAGCGCCTTCAGATGCTCGTTGACCAACTGTATGTCGAGTGCCTCGGGCGTCTCGAAGTTGCGGTCGTTGATCCAATCTGTAGGGTGCTCGATCAGCGACCAGAAGTAGTCGTCGAGGCTGAGCACGCGGAACCTAAGGCCACGCTGTTCGAGCCGCTGCGTGAGCTTGACCGTTGTGGTCGTCTTGCCGGATGAACTCGGCCCGGTAATCCAAAGGAACCGGATTTGGTGTCCTGCATTGATCCGCGCAATAAGCTTTTCTGCGGCGTCGTCTAGTGCGGCCTCGTATTCGGCAATGGACTCCTCGACTAGCTGTTTCAACTTCCCGCGCCGGACCAGCTCATTCAGGCCGGCCACAGTATCGCAGCCGCGCGCGCGGTTCCATTCCAGAATGCGCCTCATG
>JANWZY010000320.1 GCA_025061935.1 Verrucomicrobiia bacterium | reverse complement strand
CGAGAGGCGCACCCAGGCCGGCTTCGCCAAATGGGTTGATGCACTGTTCGCGTTTCCCAAAGTCGTTGTTTTGGGCGCGTTCGATCAGACCAGGCTCGTTGCTATTTCGGTAGCTTATTGGGTAAACCAGGTTCTGCTTTATGCGACTCATTTTGCAGATACGGAGGCAATGCGGAGTAATGTGGCCTCTCTAATGCTGCATGAGTTGCGGGTTTGGGCCTCACGTTACGACGGGATTAAGACTATCATCCTAAGGCCTTACCACGGCGGCACCACGCACGATCGTTTTTATTTAGAACGTGGCTGTTCGGTGTTGCGTCTTCCTGCCAGGCTTGTGTCCCCCGGCGTAGTGCCACTACTAACCAGACTTTTTTGTCCGCAAACGCACAAGTTGCTGACGGGCCAAGTCTAAGTTTTTCGCGAGGCTAGATGCAGGATTCTCGCGGGGAGAAGTTTGTGCGAAACCGACGTTTTGCTGAGATGGCGCGTAAGCGATATAGATTATTGAGCTGAGTCGCTTGTTTAAAAGGGCGTGTTGGTTTGGTGTGGGGTATTGCGTTGGTCTCCCGGGATTGCTCGATGGCGCCGCGAACAGTCGGACGGCAAATGCTGGCGCGATGATTCCGGTTCGACGAGTTTTGGTCACAATGTAAAGAAGCGTAAGTCTCGACCCAGTGCGGATATTGGCGGGCAACGCTTAGACTTGGGCTTGTCGAAAAGCAGTTTGGGAGATGATTGGAATTCCCCCAAAAATTTTCTCGGCGATAGATGGGCCAGTGCAAGTCTTTAACGTTGGCATTGTATTGCAACATAGACCCGCGCGGCTTTTACCTCCGGCAAGGCAAACGCCCCAATCAGGGCCTCAAGCGCTTATTTGCGTGCTGGAGATGCTGTGGGAGGAGTCTGGTTGATTTTCCTGCTGAATTTTTTCCGATTCCCCAAGGAATGTGTGAGGTACTAGCAAGAGCGCAGTGAAGAAGGGCAAAACTGGTGCTGGTTGGTTAAAAGGTCTGGTGGGTAGCGCAGAGAGCGGGACGCGCTTTCCAAACACTCAAAGTCGGTGGGGCAAAAGCTGTGAAAGGGCATGGTGAACAATCGGTTGGCGCGGCTGCGAACGGTACTGGTGCTGTAAAAGCGCGCGCGGTTTTGTCAAAGCGGCTTTGGATGTTTGCTGTTGTCTCGGGGCTGCTGTGCTTGAGTTTCATTGTGCCATTGGTGCGCTTGGCCCAACTTGCCGTTTCCTCAGCACTTCATTCACACATTCCTTTGATTCCAATAATTTCAGCATACCTGATCTGGTTACGGCGGCGCGCGCTTCCTCCAAATCCAACTTCTTCGCCTGCGTTGGGGGCGATTCCTCTGGCGATTGGATTGGTCGCGCTGCATGCGTATTTTGCGCCCGGGTCGGGAGGTGTGGCGAATTTTACGACGGACAAAATTGCAGCAGGGATTTTGGCATTTGTATGCTTGCTCTGGGCCAGCGCCCTTTTCCTACTAGGCGCGCCTTTTCTGCGGCCGATTGCGTTTCCGGTGGCGTTCCTTGTTTTCATGGTGCCTTTGCCCACGTTTCTGCAGAGCGCGGCGGAGGTGTTTTTGCAGAGGGGCTCGGCCGAGGCCGCGGCACTGTTTTTTTGGATGACCGGGAGCGCGGTGTTTCGGGACGGGCTTGTTTTCCAACTGCCTGGCATAACAATTCAGGTAGCGGAGGAGTGCAGCGGGATACGGTCAACTTACGTACTCTTTATAACGAGCTTGCTTGCAGGGTATGCGTGTTTACGGTCTTATTGGAGGAGGGCCGTGCTAGCACTAGCTGTAATTCCGTTGGGGCTTATCCGTAATGGTTTACGCGTTTATACGATTGGATGGTTGTGTGTGCATGTTTCACCGACCGTGATTGATTCGGTGGTGCATCGGCGGGGCGGGCCGATTTTCTTTGCGCTTTCGCTGGTGCCCCTGTTCCTGCTTTTAATCTGGCTTTATAAGGCCGAGCGGCGAAATGGGCGGGGCCAATCCGGATCGTGAAAAGAGTGAAGTCAACCGGCTTTCGACTGGCCGAGCTGCCATAGTTTTTGGCCGCAACTGTGTGGCGTGGTAATCGGGCTAAACAAATGTTTTTTATGAGGAGAAAACTGTGCACGATCGGTCTTTTGGTCGTTTGTGCTCTGGGTTTGGTGTGGGCGCCAGGATGCGGGCGCGTCTCGAACCAGGAGCGCCATCTGCGTAGGGCTGCGAATCTGTTCGAGCAAGGCGACTACGATCGGGCTGAGATCGAATGCTTAAATGCGTTGCGACTTGAGCCAACCAATTTGACTGCCTTGAAAATGTTGGGTGTGATTGCTCACGAGCAAGGCCGGGTGGTGCGCGCGCATGTGCTTTTAGGGCAATTGCGGGATGTTATGCCTGAGGACCTGGATGTACGGGTGCGGTACGGGCGGTGCCTTTTGGATGGCGGTCGGGGTAAAGAAGCGCGGCAGGAGGCTATGTTTGTGCTTGAGCGTGACCCGACGAACGGGCGCGCGCTTGTTTTGTTCGCTGAGAGCAGTCAAACGGCGGAAGAACTTTCGGATGCAAAGGAGTTCATTGAGAAACTGGCTACCAAGGCGGGACATGTGCCGGAATATTACGTGGCATTAGGTACGATCTCGGTTCGTATGGGGGATGTTGATGCAGGTGAAAGGCATTTTAACCGTGCGGTTGGACTGGACCCTAATTGTAGCATTGCCCACCTTGCACTGGGCAACCTTGCGGTTCTAAGGAATGACCGTGACACGGCCGAGAGGGAGCTTGGGCTGGCTGCCACTTTGGCCCCCGCGAGATCTATTGCCCGTGTGCGGTATG
>JANWZY010000031.1 GCA_025061935.1 Verrucomicrobiia bacterium | reverse complement strand
CTATGCTTACATTGCGGACGGCGAGGCTGGCTTCCAAGTAGTTAACGTTGCGGACCCAGCGAATCCCGTCTTGGTTGGTGGGTATGATACCTCAGGTTTCGCCGAGGCGGTGGCCGTTTCAGGCAATCGGGCGTATCTGCTATGTACCCTGTACAGCGGCTGGTTCACGCTGAGCCTGCTGGAATTAATTGACGTAAGCAACCCTGCGAGTCCGGTGAGCGTTGGAGTATACGGCGATTGGTACCGAATACTCGGAATGGCTGTCTCTGGAAATTGCGTTTATTTGCTAAGCAGGTTTGCAGGGCTTCATGTGATTGATGTGAGTAACTCTGCAGTGCCGACACGTGTGAGCTGGTTTGACACACCCGTTTCGTCCTAACAAATCGTAATCGCAAGCAACTATGCATACCTCGTATCCGGCGCTGCAGGTTTACAAGTGCTTGACATAGCACTCCTGCAAGTCCGGGGCTGATCGGCGGATACGACACTGCGGGCGAAGTGAAAGGAATAGCCGTTGCGGGTGAGTATTTGTATGTAGCAGACGGGCCGTGGGGGCTGCAAATTCTGCGAATGGGCGCACCGCCACCAGTTTGGTCAGCACCCGCGTTAGCCACGAACGGGTTCGAGGCGAACTTGACGGTCAACGCGCTCGGGACATACCGGATCGAGTGGTCAGAAGACCTCCGCACTTGGACGCCACTGCGTACGCTTACGAACATTTCGGGTACGGTACGTGTGGTTGACCCAGCGGCCCTGAACACGCCTAAACGGTTCTACCGCGCCGTGCTGGAGTAATGACGGCACACTCTTTTGCGGTTGCTAGACTGCAGGCGCGCAAACGGAAAAAGAATTGCGCCCTGCACGGCCAGTATTGCAGGTGCCTTCAAAGTATGCGTTGGGAACGTGGGACGTCCGATTCCAATCACCGGCCGTGCGTGGCTTTTGGGTCGCCAAAATGACGCTAAACCGGGTTGCCACGCGCACAGATTTGGAATATTTTTTGCGCAGTTAAGCGGGTGCGCGCGTAGCTCAACTGGATAGAGCGTCGGCCTCCGGAGCCGAAGGTTGTGGGTTCGACCCCCGCCGCGCGTACCAGATTTCCAAACTATCATGGACGAAACCAGCGTGAGAGTCCCCGCATGAAATCGACGCGCCTCATTTTGTGGCTTCTCAGCGGAGGTTTGGCCGCGTCCGCAGCGCTGCTGTTACTGGACAACCGTGCCAAGGCAGCCAAACTGGCGGCCCTCCAAACACAGATGCAGGAGCTTGCACTCAAGCTGGCCGAGCTTGAACAGCAAAAGAACGCGCTGTCGCAAGCGCACCAAGACGAAATCGAGCGGCTCCGAAAAGACAACCAAGAATTGCTCAGGCTGAGGAACGAGGTCCGGCAACTCCGGAACGAAAAAGACCAACTAGCACGCCAAGCGCAGCTTGCCCAAACACAGGCGCAGCGTGCCAGGGAACAAGCAGCGGCGGCGCAAGCGCAAGTCGAGTCACTCATGACAAACATGTCCCCCCAACAGACGCAGCCGCAACCGCCGAGCCAATTGGCGCCGGCACAGTCGCCGCAAGCACCAGCCCTGCAATGCATCAACAACTTGCGGATTTTGGATGGTGCCAAGCAGATGTGGGCGCTTGAAAACCGCAAATTGCCCACAGCAGTGCCCACCCAACAAGACCTTCTTCCGTATCTCGGCGCTGCGGGTTTCCCAAGTTGCCCAGCCGGCGGTGTGTACACACTAAACCAGGTAGGTATGGCCCCGACCTGTTCGATCCCAGGGCATGCTTTGCAGTGAGCGCAGCGCCTATAGCCCATTGGCCTTTCAGGCGGGTGCGCGCCGTTCTCAAAAGCCAGACGGGCTAACCAAGCGAGCACGCGCATAGCGCTTCCAGGTCGCAAGCGCTCCCATCCCAGACTCAAGACACATGCGAAAGGTTTGTAGTGGGGCTTGCACATAGGCCTGCACGCGCACCGGTCTGACCGTGCGGCCTGCTATTGACCCGCGTAGCGGGCGAAGCGGCTCAAGGCCGTGGATTCTTTAGTGTTGCATCGCCTGAGGGTTAAGATGGGGCTGCGGCGTGTCTGTGAAGCTCCACGTATGTTCAAACTTAACTACGCGACATCCCCTTATTTGCCCCCGTCTGCAACCAATCTCGGTGTGCATTGACTTCTGTAGCCTGTGCGCAACTGATTTTCGTACTTCCAATTTTCGTGCGGCCCGCTAAATTTTGGGGCTCAAATGAACGACACACACACAATCGAAGCGCTTAAGGGTATAGCGAACCAGTTGCGGATACATTCGATTGCGTCAACTACCGCAGCCGGCAGCGGTCACCCGACAACCTGCTGCTCGGCCGCCGAGCTGATGGCTGCGTTGTTCTTCGCGCACATGCGGTATGACCCGAAGAACCCGCAGTACCACAATAACGACAGGTTCATTTTGTCCAAAGGACATGCTGCGCCGATCCTGTACGCGGCTTGGGCTGAAGCAGGTTTTTTCCCGCCAGAAGAGTTGCTCAAGCTCCGACAGATTGATTCCGACCTTGAAGGCCACCCAACGCCGCGCCTGCCGTTTGTTGACGTTGCGACCGGGTCGCTCGGCCAGGGACTCAGCGTCGGCGTGGGCATGGCGCTGTGCGCACGAATGGACGGGCTCGATTACCGCACTTACGTGCTGTTGGGTGACGGCGAGTGTGCCGAAGGCGGGGTGTGGGAAGCGGCTTCATTGGCGGGCGTGCTGAAACTCAATAATCTTATTGCCATAGTTGACGTGAACCGGCTCGGTCAGAGCCAGGCCACGCCGTTCGGTCACGACCTCGAAGTGTATCGGAAACGGTTCGAGGCGTTTAACTGGCGCACGGAAACAATTGATGGCCACGACCTCGAGGAAATCCTCGAAGTGTTGGCCGCTGCCGGACTCGGCACCCAACCGCTGGTTATACTCGCCAAAACAATCAAGGGGGCGGGTGTCTCGTTCCTGCAGGATAAAGACGGCTGGCACGGCAAGCCGCTATCGAAAGAGGAAGCTGCGCGCGCAATAGCCGAGCTGCAACCATTGGCACGTCCGGCTGCAGCGACAGGGCTGCAGATACCCGAACCGAACCGCGTGCCCCCACCCAAGAACGAGGCTCCGACCAGCTACCCAGCGTTCAGCTACAAACAGGGCGATTTAGTAGCGACCCGTGAAGCCTACGGGAATGCGCTCGTACGGATAGGGGAAGTGGACCAACGCGTAGTGGTGTTCGACGCAGATACCAAGAATTCAACGTTTGCGGAGAAGTTCTTCAAAAAGTTCCCGGACCGCGCGTTCGAGTGTTTCATTGCCGAGCAAAACATGATCGGCATGGCCGTCGGGTTCGCCACGCGCGGCAAAATCCCGTTCGCCTCGTCATTCGCGTGCTTTTTGACGCGCGCGTTCGACCACATCCGCTTGGCAGGCATTTCACGGGCAAACCTCAAACTAGCAGGGTCGCACGCCGGCGTGAGCATTGGCGAAGACGGCCCATCACAGATGGGTCTGGAAGACCTTGCCATGATGCGCGCTGTGGCCGGCAGCACCGTGCTTTACCCGTGCGACGCCGTTTCGACCGAAAGACTTGTCGAAGAGATGGTCAAAAAGCGCGGGATTTGTTTCATCCGCACGTCGCGCCCCAAGACGCCTGTGCTTTACAATAACGAGGAGCAGTTCCCGATCGGCGGCGCAAAGGTACTGCGCCAGTCCGACCATGACAAAGTGACTGTGGTAGCAGCGGGGGTCACCGTGTTCGAGGCGCTTAAAGCTGCTGACTTGCTCGCCAAAGAAGGCATACGCATCACCGTAATTGACGCTTACAGCATCAAGCCGCTCGGAAAAGACGTAATACGTGCGGCTGCGCAGCGGACCGGCAACAAAGTCATCACCGTCGAGGATCATTACCCGGAGGGAGGGTTAGGCGACGCAGTTGCAGGCGAGCTTGCGGCCGATGGGGTTCGCGTGCACAAGCTGGCTGTCAACGACTTGCCACGCTCGGGCAAACCTGCAGAGCTGTTGGCTAGGTACGGGATTGACGCCGCTGCGATTGTACGCAAGGTCAAGGAGCTGAGCTAAATCCTGGTTCGCAGACCAGTTCTCAACTCGACCGGCGATCCAACGGTGTGACGGAGAGACACGTTTTTGCGACGGGTCTCAAGGCGTAATTCCTTTTCGTCCTTAAGCACAATGTTTTTTCCGGCGCAGGTGCCGGTCGTAGTCTGCACCTCGGCGGCTAAAACCACGCGAGCTTGTCCTTGTTTAGGTAGTAAATCAGACCGAGCAGCCGCGCTCCAACGCTCAGCCCGTATAACCCGACGAATGTGCCAACGACCACTGGCAATACGGGTATCGGCAAGTACTGCAGCAACAGCTCGCTCATAATCCTTATCCCCAACGCGGCACCAAACACAAGACAAGTGACAAGGTACGGCACCGGAACCTTGGCGATCCCTGAAAAGATGATCAGAGGGTTTAACCCCCTAATGCTATCGGCGAGCGACACTGTCAACACGGCCATTGGCACGCACGCCAAGCCCAAAAGATAAACCGGCACCGAGGCTAGGGGTGAGATTGCAAACTGGACGACAAACCCAGGCGCAAGGCAAGCTACCCAAATAAGCACAAGCCGGAAGAACGGGACGAAAATATCGCCCCAGAAACTGGACAGCTCCGGCAGGTCCGGCATCCTATCCTCGCCCTGAGCCGACGCCAGTACCACATTTTGCATATAGGCGAACACGAATCCGACAATCATGATCACGCTTAACCAGTAAGCCAACCACAGGTGCACGAACGTTATCCCGAAATGTTTTAGCACCATGCGCCCGACTTCAAAAACCCCCAAAAAGATTGTTCCCGCCACCAAAATTGCCACCCCACCTTTTGCAAACGGGAACGAAAATGCACCCGGCAACAAAGCAAAAAAGTCCGTTTGCGCCATTTCGGCTTGCCGCCTGAACTCGTGCTCGGGAATGCACGAAACGTTGCAATCGGGGCAGGACCGGAATTCGTGCATGCCAATTCTTGTCGTTCTGACGCAGTTCCCGCAGAACGGCTTGTGGCACTTCACGCATACCCACTTTGCCGGCGTGCCGATGTGCCGAATGCAACTGCGTACATGGTCGGTCTGGTGCGATGAAATAGTAGCAGTGGCTGGCTGCAGCGGTGGCGCAATTCGGATGGGCTGGGTTGATCTAGCAGTTCCAAGCCCGGGATGAGCCTGCCGCTGCCCAGGCGCAGACTCTTCGTAAAGCAATTCGACCGTGCCGATCCTGAGCACTTGACCATGTTGAAGCACGGCTTCTTGAATCCGCATGCCATTGACAAACGTCCCATTTGTCGAACCCAAGTCCCGCACAACTGCGACGCCGTCGTTGTACTCGATCACGCAATGGTGGGCCGAAACCGCAGGGTCCAAAATCTGGAAATCGTTGTCGTCAGTGCGCCCGAACCGGTTGGTACCCGGTCTGAGTTCTATTGCCGAGCCGGCACCGTCACTGGCAAGTGTACGCAGTTGCGCCATAACTATGCCCAGTAACGCCAAGCTTCGTACCCCGGCCCAACGCATTTTGCAAACACAAACCGCGGCAGAGGCGTTCAAAAGAATACACAAATACGCTACGTAATTCACCGCAACGGATAGATCAACAGGTCGCGGAAGCAGCCCTGCCCAACCAGTTCAGCGGGCGAGGCCTCAACTGTGCTTTAACTCCCCCAACTAAACAGCCAAGATTTCGGACCGTGATGTCGATGGCGCTAAGCCTTGGAAAGTGTATTCCACGCCACCAGCAGGATTGCCTGGCAGCGTTTTATCACTACGCCAGAAGAACTTGAAAACAGAGTTGCAAAGCGCAGTCAGCGCGAGACTTTGGGTCGGAGCCATCTGTGTGGTCACCATCCCCTGCAGAACATTGAAGCCGTGTCCATAGCATCAACGGTACTCCCAAGCCGAGGGCGCAAAACTTAGCATGTCAAAAAGGGAGGAGATGTGTTGACCTCAACCGACAATTTCCAGAAGGCACGACAGAAATCGTGCCCGCGCGCTCGTGTGCCATGCGCGAATGTACGTGCCCGTCATTGGGAAGTGCGATCATTACTGTCAACTACTGAGGCTTGCAAAAGACGAGAACGACGTTCTTGTTAGCATCGGGCTCCGGCTCCTGAACGCTACGGCCAACCAACCAAACCGTTTCAACGGGTTGGAACGCCCGGGCTAAGCCGTTGAAACGGCTTAACTCTATGGGATACTTCTTGAACCGACCGAAGCCGGGTGTGCGGGCGGACCCGTGTCAAAGTGTTACGCAGTTATGCAGGACCGCATTCGGGCGACGCCATCCCGTTCGTGTTGGTGGTACAGCCATGCAGACTGGATGGAGCTGCTCGTGGGCTGTGTTTGGCGTCAAAGCTTTGGCAAAGCGGATGTAACAAAGCCCGGAGCGTCTGCGCTGTCCAAAAGCCCCAGCGAGCTGCTTCATTCCCGAACTCAAAGCGCCGATGGAGTGAAGGGGGTCATTGATGTCTTTCGTTTCGAAGCGTGGTGATCTGCAGACGCGGGTTGATCATAAAGAAGGTTGGGCTAAAATCGTGTGAGCCGTGTCCGGCCGTGGCGTTCATGTCTGGCACATTTTAAGGAATTCTGATTCGTTTATTACTTTGACTCCGAGCTGACGCGCTTTGTCGAGCTTCGAGCCCGGGTCCGCCCCGGCAACAACAAAGTCTGTTTTCTTGCTGACGCTGCTTGCGACCTTGCCTCCGAGCGACTCGATCTTGGCTGTAGCCTCCTCGCGTGTCATCGAGCTTAGCGTGCCGGTCAGTACAAAAGTCTTGCCTGCAAAAGGCCCTACTGCGGGGCGGGCGCTGTAGAGCGAAGACTTGAAGTTGATACCCGCCTGGCGCAGTTTCTCGATGAGCTTTTTGTTCCGTTCCTGATTGCGCCAATGGACAATGCTGTTGGCGATGACCGATCCGACGTCTTCGACTCTGGTTAACTCTTCTGCGCTTGCATTGAGTACGTCGTCAAGCGTGGCGAAATGCCGCGCGAGTGTTTTGGCCACGCCTGCCCCTACGTGCAGGATACCCAGCCCGTAGAGCACACGCCACATGTCACGTTGTTTGCTGGCTTCGACGCTATCCAGGAAATTGCGCGCGGATTTCTCACCCATGCGTTCTAGCGCGGCCACCTGCTCGAGCTTGAGGTTGTAAAGGTCGGCTACGTCGCGGACTAGGCCGGTCTTGACCAGTTGCGCGACCAACACTTCGCCCGCGCCTTCGATGTCCATAGCGCCGCGCGAGCACCAGTGCTCGATGCGGCCGCGTATTTGCGCAGGGCAATCTGGATTAGGGCAACGCCACGCAGCGCCCTCAGTGGCGTCCGCAGTTTGTTCCTTGACGACTTTCGAGCCGCACTCGGGGCATGTTTTCGGGAACTTGAAGACGGTCTCGTTGCCGGTGCGTTTCTCGAGTACAACCCCCACCACCGCAGGAATGACTTCACCCGCTTTCTCGATTATCACCGTGTCGCCGATCCGAATGTCTTTTTCGCGAATGTAATCTTCGTTGTGTAGCGTAGCACGGCTGATTGTACTGCCGGCCAAAAAGACCGGCTCCAGCTCGGCCACGGGTGTGAGTGTCCCGGTGCGCCCGACCTGCACAGTGATACCTTTGAGCTTAGTCTGCGCTTGTTCGGCCGCGTACTTGTACGCAATGGCCCAGCGCGGCGCTTTCGCGGTCGCGCCCAGTCGGCGCTGTTGATCGAACGAGTTGAGCTTTATGACCGCGCCGTCCGTCTCGTAGGGGAAGTTCCGACGGACTTTGTCCAGCTCGGCTATCGCGTCGAACAGCTCGGCCTCGGACTTGCAGAACCAGGCGCGTTCAGGTGTCTTGAACCCGAGCGACTTGAGCCAGTCGAGCAGCTCGAGTTGCGTACTGGGCACTTTACTTTTGGGCCGTTCGCCCGCTACTTGCCCCAGCCCATAGAGAACGATGTCGAGCGGGCGATTTGCGACCTCGCGCGGGTCAAGCAGCTTGAGCGAACCTGCGGCGGCATTGCGCGGGTTAGCGAACAACTCTTCGCCCGCTGCCTTACGCTCGGCATTGAGCCTTTCAAAGCCTTGGCGGGTCATGTAAACCTCGCCTCTGACTTCCAACACAGTTGGCACCGCGTCGAGGTCGCCGTGTAAGACCAGGGGTACACTGCGGATGGTTTTCAAGTTGGCCGTTATGTCGTCACCGGTGAATCCGTCGCCGCGTGTAGCGCCGACTGCAAGCCGCCCGTTTTCGTACCGCAGCGTCACGGCCACCCCGTCAATTTTTGGCTCAACTACCCATTCGAGCTTTTCGCCTGGCAACATGCGCCGGACCCGATTGATGAACTCGTTAACCTCGGCCTCAGAGTATGTGTTATCGAGGCTTAACATGGGCACGGCGTGCTGGTGCGGCTTGAACTCTGGCAACGGTGCCCCGCCAACCCGTTGAGTTGGTGAGTCGGGGGTGATAAGTTCTGGGAACTTCTTCTCCAGCTCGATCAGCTCGCGGTAAAGTTTGTCGTATTCGTGGTCGCTTATGAGCGGCTTGGCCAGCACGTAGTAATGGTAATCGTGCTTGCGGATTTCCTCGACAAGTTTGGCGTGGCGCGCTTTGGCTTCCTGAAACGTCATCACTTGAATCTTTTAGTCGCGCGCGGCGAAAACGACAATCCTTTTGTTGGCGCGGCGGGCTGACCGCCCTCATCAATTTTTGACTAGCCAAATACGAGCCACTGGCCGCAGGCGGCCGAGCCTGCCACCCCGCTTTGGCGAAGCGTGCGCTGAGGGAGGTTCAGACAGCGTTTGGTGCGAAAATCAATCCCTTGCAGTGCGACGCGGAACTACGATGTAATGGCTACCGCCGCGGCTCCAGACGCGGAGCAAAATTTTTTCGCCCTTGGCCTCGCGTAGGAATTGCCGCGCGTCACTGAGATTTTCGACGGGTTTCCGGTTGATCTCGACAATGACGTGGCCTGGTCTAAGGCCTGCGCCGAATGCAGGGGCGCCTGTTTCGACTTCAGCCACCAAAGCTCCCTTTACGTGTTCTGGTATCTCGAATTGTTTCCGCGCGCGCGCGTCAAGCTCGGCAAGCTGGACGCCTTCAAGTACAGTTAAGCCAGGCTCGTCGTACTCGTGTGGTGCGCCGAATCTGGCCATAAGGTCAGAAGGCCGCTCCCCAAGTGTTGCAGTCAAAGTCATTTGTTTGCCATCGCGGATGATTTTAAGCGTAACCTTCTTTTTCGGCGGCGTTTCGGCAACCATGAACTGCAGGTGGCGGCTGTCTTTAACGCTTTTGCCGTCAAACTCGATTATCACGTCACCGGGCTTCAGTCCTGCATCCTCGGCAGGCGTGTTAGGGTGGACATCTGCGACAATCGCACCTACGCCCTCTGGCACGTTAAATTCTTTCGCTATGTCTGCGTCCACGCTTTGGATGTTCACGCCTAGATACCCGCGCGACACTTTTCCGTCTTTGATCAGTCTGTCCATGACTGACCGTGCGAGATTGATCGGGATGGCGAACCCGATACCTTGACTGCCGCCGCTGCGGGATACAATGAAAGTGTTGATGCCCACCAACCGGCCTTTTGTGTCCACGAGCGCGCCGCCTGAGTTGCCGGGGTTAATAGCGGCGTCTGTCTGGATAAAGTCCTCGTACTCGAGGAGTCCGAACCCCCCGCGCCGTTTCGCGCTCACTATGCCTTTGGTCACCGTCTGGCCGACTCCAAAAGGGTTGCCTATGGCAAGCACGACATCACCGACCTCGAGCTTGTCGCTGTCGCCCAACGTGATCGCCGGCAGGTCTTTGGCATCGATTTTTAGCACGGCCACATCGGTCTGTGGGTCGGTACCTACAATTTTGGCCGTGTATTCGCGTTTGCCATCTGCAAGCGCTACCTTGATTTCGTCCGCGCCCTCGACTACGTGCGTGTTCGTTAGGATGTAGCCGTCCTCGGTCACAATCACTCCTGAGCCGAGGTTTTGGGCACGTTGCGTCCGTGGTTGTCGGAACCTCTCAAGCTCATCGTCGCCGAAGAACCGGCGGAAAAACGGGTCGTCAAAGAACGGGAAGGGTAACGGCCGGACACGGATGACCTTGGTCGAGTATATGTTAACCACGCTTGGCGCCACCTTGTTTACAAGTGGCGCATAGCTTGTCGCCTGCGAGCTGCGGTCTAGCGGCGAATCGTCAATTTTATACCTAACGCTTGCCGGAGCGAACCATTGCGCGCCCAGCAGTAAAACGAAGAAAGTGGCAAATAACTTGCATCGGGCGCCTGAACTAAGCCGCTCTGATTTCCTAAACGTTTTCATAGGCCCATTCGTCATGGTTCGGCGGGCTACACCCGCGCCATTCCGGAATACTTCGACAGGTGGCCCAAGGAAATGTTCAAGATACGCGGCCCAGACAACTTAGGCTCGTAAAAACCGGCCCGACCGATCGGAGTATCCCCGGGTAACATGGCCACGCACAAACCACGCTGCTATGACCGTCCCTACGGCTTAGTGAATGTGACCACGTAATGGTTGTCCAACGTGTCGTCGTAGGCCATGTAAACCCTTCCCACGTTAGACCAGTTCACCGTGCGCGTTAGCGTGTGACTCGTCGTGTTCGGCGGCAACTCTGGCGAATTGTAGACCCGTGCGCCGGTTGTGTCTTCTATCTGGACTTGAATACTTGTCATGTATGGCGGTGGCCCGCCAAGCGTGGCGCCGTTCGTTGCGTTTTTGTAAACCCAGCTCACGCTTTGGATTATCCCGCCGCTCACGTTCACAGTCGGCAATGGCACGACAAGCCTTAATGCCGCTTGCGGATCAGGCACGTTGAACGTCACGTTGGAACCCTTGTAGGTAATCGTCCATGTCCCGCCCGGTGCCGCAGCGGGGTTGTAAACCGGCGGCGCTTGATACATGCGCCATTCGTCGCCGCCGTAAACCTGCCACGCCGGGGTATTTGTTAGGCCCGAGCCTGGCGGACCTGTGAAACGGACGTTGGTTGCGGATGGAAATTCTAGATCACGTTCGACCGAGAACGCGGCCGAGTAATTGGTGAGCCGTACAGGGTACGACACTGCCGGCGTGGTGCCGGAGCCGAACCCGCCCGCATTTGCAAATTCGAAGAAGGACAATCCGAATGCCGGCGTCCAGCCCATGCGCGCGCGCACAAACAGGTTCCCTTGAGGCGGTTGGTCATCGGCAAGGTACAACACGTTTGTCCAGTCGCTGCCGAGCACGTCTGCGTCTTCCCAATTTGTCAGGTTTGTGGATATCTGCAGCGTATATGTCACCCCTGGTACAAGATGGAACCGCGCCTGGAACCTCCCATTAACAATTGCGGCGTTGGTAAAGTACGGTGCTGTAGTGCTGGCAGGGAAAAACCTACCGTGCACGTCGCCACCAGACACGCCCACTATGTCACCGTTTGGATCGGCCACGAACGACCCGAACGTGGCTGTGAGCAAGAATTTGCCACCTGCAAATAGGGCGCCGCGGATTGGTAGCAGCGGCGGGTTGGTCCCCTGGTTCCCGAACGGCGTGAACACAGGGCCGATTGGATTGCCGTTGCGGTCAACAAACCTTGCACGCACCGTGTGGTTGGTTGCGACCGCATCTTTCGCCCAGAGCACAAGATAATTCGCACCGTCGAATGCAACCCCAGGGAACCCACTCCTATCAGTGCTGATTACCAGCTCGCCCCCAACCGGGGTGCCGGATTGCGACACTAACCGCCCATACAGCATCAATTCGCCCTGCCCACCATAATTGGTGGTGCAGTTCCACAGGACGAGGAAATTCGTCCCGTCAAACGCCATGGCGAGCGGGTTCCGGTCTTGCGACGTCGTCGAGTTAATCTTTTGCACGGGCCCGATGGCGCCCGCCGGGGTAACCACACGGCAATAGGTTTCGTATTTATCAAGCACCTCGTGTTGCCAGGCGATGAGAAAGTTCGTTTTGCCAAAACTTGCAGCCATATCATCAGCGATTGTGCCCCCGCTTACCGCTACAAATTCCGACCCAATCAAACCGCCCGTCCCATTCACGAACTGAGCAAACACATTGGTGTAATGGCCACCACCCACTTGGTGTTTCGCATCGACCCAAAGCACGAGGAAGTTGGTACCGTCCGATGCCACCTCGCGAATTTTTTGGAACCCGTGCATGCCAACTGCGCTGAGCAACGGGAAGACCGTGCTCATTGTGCCGCTGCCATAATGGATAAGCCGACCGAACATGGTCACGCCGTTTGTCCTCGAATAATCCGACCACGCTATCAAGCAGTTGGTGCGCGCCCCTGCAAATGCCACGGCCGGCGGCCAACCCACGTTTGCAGACGCGACCAGCAGCGGCGCGCCCAACAACTGGCCCGTGGGCGAAACTATCTGGCAATAGATGTTCGTTCCGCCAATGTACCCTACCAGGTAATTGGTGCCGTCGGACACAGCGCCTCCGGACATTTCAAACACGGCCGGATTTGTCGCTATTGGAAACTGTTGTGCTACTGCCACCAAAGTGGTGAGGTAGGATACGCACGCGGCGGTTGCCAGCCGTGAAACTCTTCGATTCTGAGTCTTTCTGCGGGTTATTCCGCGCCATGCCAACCTGGTCAGGCTGGAGCTACCTCCTTTCAAATCCTCAAATCGCATGCGGAACTTTCACACGGGTCTCGGTTTTTGTCTATCCGAAATTAGCCGCTGCGCCGATACGACCTTGCCACATTTGAAGTCTTGTTTGTTCACCCCGACCCGGTTACCTTGGCCGCGCGCAGTCAGTGTCCGGATGAACAAAGCGCTGGTCATAGTGCCGACATACAACGAGCGGGATAATCTCAAACCGCTCGTGGACCGGCTTCTGGCACTGCCAATAAGGGTTGACTTGTTGATAGTTGACGACAACTCGCCCGACGGCACCGGGGCACTGGCGGACGAGCTGGCCGCACAGTACCCGTTCATTCATGTGTTGCACCGGAAACAGAAAGAGGGGCTCGGCCGCGCATATGTAGCGGGATTCAAGTGGGCGCTGGAGCGACACTACGAGTTCATTCTTGAAATGGACGCCGATCTGTCACATGACCCGGCGGACATACCCAGGTTGATCGAAGCCGCCAAAGATGCAGATTGCGTGCTCGGCTCGCGGTATATCGGTGGCATCAGGATCATGAACTGGCCCCTGGGAAGACTCATCTTGAGCAAAAGTGCGGCAAAATATGTGCAAGTGATCACGGGCATGCCTTTTACTGACCCGACAGGTGGGTTTAAGTGTTTCCGTCGCCGCGCACTCGAAAGCATTGATTTGGACACGATCCGGTCGAACGGGTACAGCTTCCAAATCGAGGTCACACATCGGCTTTGGCGACAAGGGATGAAGATTGTCGAGGTACCCATCGTATTCACTGAGCGGCGTGAGGGGCGGTCAAAAATGACAGGCCACATCGTACGGGAAGCCTTTTTCATGGTCTGGCGATTGCTAATCCAGAATGGGCTGCGCCGGCGTCCGCGGGCAACTGGCACCGCGCGGGCCTGATAGGCGCGCACTGTTCAAAATCGAGTCCACGGGGGAAAATTTTTGACGTAAGTTGGTTACGCCAAGTTTGAACTCACGCGTCTGCTGGGTCAGCCATGCTAAACGCTGCGAACCGAGTGCCAGGTGCCGGCGTTCTTGCCCGCCCCCAACTCCAGCCGCAGTTGAAGTGTAAGACACGGCCTCGGTCTGTAACAAACAGGGCCAAGGAATTGACAACTTCGAGAATTGGCGCAATTTTTTCTGCGTGAAAATCCAAATGGCCATTTTAATTGTTTCGGTTGTTTCTACGATCATCTGCGTCCTCAACGTGATTGCAGGTGAAGGCGGAAGAAAGCTCGCAGTGGGTGACCCGGCGCCACCTGTAGAAGGCAAAGACCAGGACGATAAAACTTGGAAGCTCAGCCAGCTCGTCGGAAAATAGATTGTGCTGCTGTATTTTTACCCCAAGGACGACACGTCCGGATGTACAAAACAGGCGTGTGGCTACAGGGACTTACTTAGCGAGCTTGGCGACGCCGACATAGAGGTCGTAGGGATAAGCTTCGACACGGCTGAGTCACACAGGCAGTTCAGGTCGAAATACAACCTTAATTTCAGACTCATAGTGGACACCGAGGGCAAGATAGCAGACGCCTATGGTGCGCGCGCCACAAGTGGAACAATGGCGCGGCGTGTGAGCTTCCTCATCGGACTGGACGGCAAAATCGCCCATATCACGGACAACCCGAATGCGGACGTGCATCTGAAAGAGGTCAAGGAAGCCATCGCCAAGCTGACCAATAAACCGAAAGGCTGACCGTGCGCGCAATTAGCGGGTTTGTCTTATATGCGCCGTATAAGTTTGAATATCTCACGGCGAAAAGACGTCCAATTTCGCGAAAATATGAGACCGATGAAAGGAACGAAGCTGTTGAGTGGGATTGTAGCGGCGGGCCTTTTGGCAAGTGGATGCCAGACACCCGAGGGCGAGCCCGACCGCACGGCTACCGGCGCGCTGGCCGGTGGCGCGCTGGGCGCTATTACAGGCGCGGTCATTGGTCACCAAAGCGGTCGCGGCGCTGAAGGTGCGGCCATCGGTGGCGCAATCGGGGCGCTAACTGGCGGGCTTATCGGACACTCGATGGACCAGGAGCAACGGGCGCGACTCCGGGCCAGGGCGCCCGAGACACTCACGCGAATCGAACGCGGTCAACCACTCGGACTGGCCGACATCAAGGCAATGGCCCAAGCAGGCGTAAGTGATGATGTCATCATCAGCCAGATCCGCGCGACTGGTTCGACTTACCGGCTCAGCGCGGCTGATATAATCGAGCTGCACAATGCAGGCGTAAGCAGCAGAGTGATTGATTACATGATCAACACTGGCACGCAGCGACCGCGCTCGGAAACCAGCGAACGTGAGACGCGCGTCGCATACGTGCAAGAACCACCAGTGATCATCGAGGAGGTAGCTGTGTGCCCAGGCCCGAAGTATGTATGGGTCCGCGGCGGATGGATTTGGGACGGGCATTGCTCATGGGTTTCCGGTAGCTGGGTCGTGCCACCGCATCCCCATGCGGTGTGGGTGCGCGGTTATTGGATGCGAACCTCGTACGGCTGGCATCATGGCTCCAGTCATTGATAGAAACCGCTCGCTGCATTCGTGAACAGGCCGCACGCGTAGGACAGCGCATGATTCCGACGGCGGCCGTCTGAGGTTATCTCACTCGGTAGTTGAAGGCACTTAAGTAATGGCCTTCCCGGCTTTCAGATAATGCAGTTTCGGCCGCGCCGCTGAGGGTTATAGGACAGCCGACTGAGG
>JANWZY010000319.1 GCA_025061935.1 Verrucomicrobiia bacterium | reverse complement strand
CGCTGAGTTTAATCGGTGCAAGCAACTTTCTCATCGGTTGTGCCCAGGAATCAGATGTTGGCTACGCCCAGGCATGCGTAATCGGCATCCTTGCGTGCGTGATAGATTAACAGTTTCCTGAAGCGCCTTTTAACCCCCAACTGGCCTGATTGTGCGCGCTACAACTCGTAGCAATTGATGGTAGAGTGATCGCCTTGGCAGAGCGAAAGCGGTCACGGCTTACGAGGGTGGGGAGCTGTGACATTTTGCGTTCGGGCTGAGGCGCAGCCCGAAATCGTTCCAACCGGGGTATGACTGCAGCCAAGCTATTGATGCAGCTTGGGTAGTAAAGGTGCATTTGGCATGGGGCCGAGCTGGGGCGGTATGAGTTGACGTTTCCGACGCGCGCGGTTTCGGTCGGCAGGTGAAAAAGTTGCGTGTAAAATGGTTATGTCCGGCGTCGGTCAGTGCCTGAAACCAGTGGGTTGCTCGCGGTTCGAGGCGGCATGTTCTGATTGTTGTGTCAGTGGGCTGGGCGAGGCAAATTTGGTTTCCGCGCGTTGGTTGAAGGGGCTTGTGTTTGGGCTGGACAAAATCTTTCGTTGCGGTTGGCGGCTGGAGCTGGCAAATTATTGCGCGCGACGGTTCGGGGCGTAGCGTAGCCTGGGTAGCGCGCCTGGTTCGGGTCCAGGAGGTCGTGAGTTCAAATCTCACCGCCCCGACCATCCAGTGTAAGACATGCAGTGCGCAAGTTCCGCGCAGAGTTTACCGGCCGCGATGTCGAGTAGCCTTATCTACGAGCTGACTTCAATTGTTGACCGGCTTGACTTTGCGAAACTGTTTCCGCGGCAGCAACCGGTGGAGGTAGAGCTTGGCTGCGGCGACAGCACGTTCATTGTTGAATACGCGGCGAGGCATCCGGAGCGGAATTTTATCGGTGTCGAGCGATTGCTGGGCCGGCTACGGAAACTCGACCGCAAAGGCAGCCGGTTGGGGTTGACAAACCTGCGGGGGATCCGGATCGAGTCCGCGTACTTCCTTGAATTTCTTTTGCCCCCTGAATCCATCTGCGCGTTACACGTGTATTTTCCCGATCCGTGGCCGAAGCGGAAACACCAGCACAAGCGGCTCGTCAACGAGCGGTTTGTCGAGCTTGCGCGGCGCGCGCTTGTGCCCGGCGGCGCGGTGTACTTACGCACGGATAATTCTGACTACCACACGCAAATGACAACCGTATTCGGAAACAGCGCCGCGTTCCGCGCGATTGAAACCCCGCCTGAACTGCGCGCGTTCTTGACCGATTTCGAGCGGGATTTTCTGGCCAAAGGCGTCCAAACCTTGTACGCGGCTTATCAGCGCGTGGGTTAAGCCCCTAGGCGTATTAAAACTTTTCCTTCAGATGCAGCGGTGTGCGTCGTGAGGCGTTGGTGGGCCAGGCTCAGTCCTCGAGGTCAATTGTGTGGGTTCTGTTCGTTCCGGTGTCCGACCGCTCGGTATGCTGGCGCCACTTGAAAATGACGCGGACACGGTGCGACCCGGCCAAGGCGTTCACCGCCATTGATACGACGCTGATTACAAGCCCGCCGAAGAAGGCTGGCCAAAATCCTGCCACATGGAATCCGTCCAGAAGATATCCGACTGCGTAAAGCAAAAGCGCGTTAATGACGAGCACGAAAAGGCCGAGCGAAAGGATGACCAGCGGCAGTGTCAGCCACACCATCAATGGGCGCGCGAACGCGTTCAGCGCGCCGAGCAGCAGAGACGCGACAAGCAGGTCAGGGATAGAATCGTAATCAATTCCCGGCACGAGCACCACTGCGGCCAACACGCCGAGCGTGGTTACCAACCACCGTTCCAGGAATTTCCCGATCGCGTTGGGCATGCAGAGTCGGAGTTTTTCAGTTTGTGGTGATTCGTCGCTTGTTCACGAAAATTTAGTGTGCTGACCGGCGCGGCGCAGGACTGTTTACTGCGCGCAGGTATGTCCCGGCTCGATTTTGAGGAACGTGGCGCCGCGCGGGGTGTGTACTTCTGCGCTAGCGGCGCAAGCCGGAACGAGGCAGAAATCGCCCGGGTTTAGCTCCAACCGCGTGGCTGTTGCCTCGATGTCCAGCTCGCCTTCGACCACGCCAATAATAAGACAGGTACGGAGCTGCCAGCGGAGAGTCCCGTGAGGCTGAAGCTTGATAACCTCCACGTTGAAAAGCTCGTGGCGCACAAGCGTCTGTAAAGTGCCGTTTGGTAGCTGCACGGGCGCCGCTTCTATCAAGCGTGGTTCGAAGTCGTTGAAATTAATGCTTTGCAGTGACTCGGCTATGTGCAGTTGGCGCGGCCTGCCATCAAGACCGAGCCGGTTCCAGTCGAAAACGCGGTACGTGGTATCCGAGTTTTGCTGAATCTCGAAGATCACAATGCCGGCGCCTATTGCGTGAACCCTGCCGGCGGGCAAGAACACAGCATCACCGGCGCGGACACTCACGCGATGGAAGCAATCTGCGACTGTGCCTTCATGCAATCTGCGCTCGAACTCGGCCCGGGTTATGCCGTTGCGGAGGCCGACGAACAGTTCTGCGCCCGGCGCAGCGTGCGCGACGTACCACATTTCTGTTTTCGGTTCGCCGCCGAGCGCGGCCGCTACGTTTGGCGGGGGGTGGACCTGGAGGGAGAGTCTGTCCGCTGCGTCGAGGATTTTGATTAACAGAGGGAATCGGTCGATGTGTGGTGTGGCTGCGCCGAGCAGTTCGGCGCGGTGGTTCTGGAGCAGCCAGTGCAGGTCCCGCCCGGCCAGTGCGCCGTTTGCAATCACGCTGACGTCGCCCGGGCGGTCAGCGATCTCCCATGACTCGCCGATGGGTTTAT
>JANWZY010000318.1 GCA_025061935.1 Verrucomicrobiia bacterium | reverse complement strand
CTAAAGGCTGTACAACAAACACGGCGTGCGTCCTTGTGTGGGGACAGTTTGATTTTTGGCCCGGTCGATCGCGAAGAACATTGTGTTGGTGGGTCGAGTCGGGGACTTTTAATGGCTGCGGCGCCGCAGGCAGCGCAGCCCGCCCTGCAAAATGGTGCAGTTCCGGAACGAAGCTGGTGCTAATCTTTTTTGGCGCGAGCCGCAACCTCCAGCATCTGTTCGATTGGAAGTCGGGCGCGGCGCAACAGCTCTTGTGGCAGCTCGATGCACGGGGCAAGGTTTTTGATGGGGTCGCAGTGCGTTTGGACATGCGCCGAGCCCGGATATTTCGTGCTTTGCTCTGGGTTTGGTGTTAATATCTTGGCTCCAACTGTGTGTGTGATCGAGCGCCATTTCTCCTCAGCCAAGGAACCGTTCGTGGCTTCGGGCGTTGCAATGGTCGGCTGCTGAAAGTCCGGCGCTGTTGGAATGACCCAGAAATATCGAGCGTGAGGCGCATTGGTTGCCGGCTTGTGGCGAGCCTAGACCGGCCCCGTCCAGTTCCTTGAATTGGCACGTTGCAGTGCGGGGCGATGTGGTTTTGTTTCTTGACTGTGAGCGTTGCCAGGTGAAGTTTTTGGAGCAAAAAGCTCTCCCGATGAATGCCACCCGGATTATTGTTGCAGCTCTGGCCTTGGGGCTTGCTTTCAGCGCTCGTGTGACCGCTTTCGGGATGACACAAACTGGTGGTAACTATGTCGAGGGCGAAGTGCTGGTGACTTTCAATGAGTCAATCGACTTGGAGAGCGCACACGAACTGGCCCGCACCCGCGCGTTGGAGGTGGTAAGGCATTTCCCGCTGCTTTCGAAGCGCCGCGGGCGCATTCACGCGCTTGTGCGCGCGCCGGGCCGCACGACTGCCGCCTTGCTGGCGCAGTTGAGACAAGACCCGAATGTTGAAACTGTCGAACCGAACTACCTCCGCGAGCTTTGTGACATGCGCCCGCCCAACGATCCGTTTTTTCCTCAACTGTGGGGTCTGCGGAACACGGGCCAGACGGTAAACGGCACCAGCGGGCTGGCTGGCGCCGACGTGGGTTTCTTGAGGGCGTGGGGGATGAGCCTGTCTGCGACAGGCGAGGTTGTGGTAGCTGTGATTGACACAGGTGTGGATTACACTCATCCCGACCTTGCGCCGAACATGTGGACGAACCGCGCCGAGGTGCCCGGTAACGGATTTGACGACGATGCCAACGGTTACGTGGATGACGTGGTGGGCTACGATTTTGCCGGTTGGACAAACGATCCCAGCGATTCTTCAGACCATGGCACTCATGTGGCCGGGATCATCGCTGCGGTAGGGAACAACGGCATGGGCGTTATCGGAGTGAATTTTCGGGCACGTATCATGGCCTTGAAGGCTTCGAGCAACGGCACCAACCTGCCGGTTTCGGCTGTCATCGAGGCCGTCGAGTATGCTGCCATGATGAGACAGCGCGGTGTGAACGTAGCGGCGATTAACGCATCGTACGGCAGTCCCGACTTCTCCAGTATGGAGCGGGATTCGATTCTCGTCGCGGCAGACGCTGGCATTGTGTTCTGTGCTGCGGCGGGAAACAGGTCGGCAAATCTGGACACGACCCCGTACTATCCTGCTTGCTATCAAGCGCCGAATGTGATTGTGGTGGCTGCGTCCGATCAGGCTGACCGGCTTGCCAGTTTTTCCAGCTTCGGCGCGGCAAACGTGGACCTGGCCGCGCCGGGAGTAAACGTGATGTCAACGATACCGGCCTCGTTGGGAGTTGCTTGTTACGTGCGGGTCGGGCCCAATGTCTATTCGGGGAATCCGATGACCTACTCGGGCCAAACCGCTGGGATAACGGGCGTGATTTACGACTGCGGCCTGGGGTACCCCACGAATTTTCCACCCGGGGTCGCCGGCAACATCGCACTGATAAGGCGCGGCGAGATTTTCTTTTCGGTCAAGGTGGCAAACGCAATGGCTGCAGGCGCGACTGCGGCGATCATTTACAACCACCAACCCGGCAACTTCTATGGCACGCTCCAGTACCCGAGCAATTGGATACCCGCCATCAGCATATCGCAGGCGGACGGGCTCGCGATTCGGGCGCTTACCCCGGTTGTGGGCACACTCGTCAACGGCCCGGACACCAACGCCATATACGATTTCAAAGACGGCACTTCCATGGCCACCCCGCACGTTGCCGGCGCGGTTGCATTCGCCGCGATGTGTTTCCCGGATGAGACCGTGCCTGGGCGAATTCGCAGGATACTCGACAATGCAACGCCTTGCACGAACCTGGTGGGAAAAACAGCGACCGGCGGGCGCCTCGACCTTGCGCGGATGGTTGACACGGACGCAGACGGTTTGCCGGATTGGTGGGAGCAAATGTATTTCGGACAGGCAACTGGCACAAACCCGTACGCGGACCCTGACGGCGACGCGCAAACCAACCTCGAGGAATGGCTGGCCGGCACAACCCCGACCAACGCGAATTCGCGCTTCCGCATTACCTCTGTGCAGGCTTTGGCCCCGAATGGGTTCGTACTCGAATGGCCGAGCGCAGACGGCAGGTTTTACCGTCTATTTGCGGCTTCCAATCCGGCCTTGTTGACGGCACCAATTCTCGCCACGAATGTCGAGTTAATTGTCCAAACGAACATTGCGGCCACCCCGCCGTTCAATCGCGCGACCAACGTTCCAGCACCCGGCACCCAGATGCGCTTCTACCGCGTCCAGTTGGAGCCGTAATGTGGTAGAAAATCCGCGTCGCGGGCGGAATTAGGGCCACCTCCAGACCTTTGCAACCGGTCGAGGGGTGTCACGGAAGTTGCAGAACGACCCCG
>JANWZY010000317.1 GCA_025061935.1 Verrucomicrobiia bacterium | reverse complement strand
GTACTTGCCGCCAGCGAGCGATTTCAGGCTCACCGGATGGTCGGGGTGGCCCTTGAGAATTTCTGGTTCGTCACCCACCACGAGGATTGCGACGCGGTCGGGGTGCAAGAATCGCTTCGCCACGCGCTGCACGTCTTCCTTGGTCACTGCACTGATCCTGCTGCGATAGAGCTTCCAGAACTCCGGGTCTTTGGCGTATCTGCCGGTGAACTCGTCTTGTGCAAAGGTAAGCGCCACCTGCTCTTTTGTTGCGAAGTTACGTGGGAACCGCTCAATGAACCCTTGCTTCGCTGTAGCAAGTTCGTGGTCTGTGACATGCTCGGCGGTCATCCGCCTAAGTTCTTCAAGCACAATCGAGGTTGCAAACGCGACGGTGCGCGATTTCGTTTGGAACGAGGCCGTGAATGGTAACGCATAATATACCCCGCCTGGCATGGTTGAACGCGCGGAGTAGGCCAAGCCTTCGTCGGACCTGACCCGGTTCATGATTCGCGAGGTGAACCCGCCCCCGCCCAGGATGTCGTTCATGATCAGAGCGGCGAAATAGTCCGGGTCGTCCCGCATTATACCTGGCAGTAGGATGCTCACCCGGCCCTGATTGATCTGCTTGTGGACGAGATAAACGCCGGGCGCCGCAAAGGCTGCATTCGTCGGGATGGGCGGTGGCGGTTGATACGTGACATGGAAATCGCCCATCCACGCGAACGGCCAAGCATCAAAAAGTTTTTCGAGTTTCGCAACCATTACGGTGCGATCGAAATCGCCACTGACAGCGAGGACGAAATTGCTTGGCCAGAACCATGTCCGGTGGAACAGTTTGATATCCCCCGGGGTAATTGATTCCACGGACGCCTTTGTTGGGAGGCGGTTCGCCCAGAACGCCTCGCCGAACGCAAGAAATGCGTGCTCGCGCGCCTCGATGTACGCCGCGTCGTCGTTGCGCTGCTGCATTTCTTGAAGCATCTGCTGTTTGCGCAATGCGATCTTGGAATCCTGGAACCGTGGGGCGACGAGCACGTCTCGCAGAATTCCCAAACCTTCGTCGAGGTCTTTTGACAGTAAATTCAGCCTGATCCGGCCCTGCGTGTCGCCAATGCTCGAGTCAAGCTCCGCAGCTAAGAACGCGAGCCGTTCCTCGAGCTCTTCGGCGGAGCGTGAGCCTGCCCCGCCCCGCGCCAATAGCCAGCCTGTTAGCTCAGCCAATCCTTCTTTGCCCTCAGGCTCCAGGTACTTACCCACCCGCACGAGCACCACAATATTGACCAGGGGCAATGTTCGGTCCGGGACCACGTAAGCGACCGGGCCGGACTTGAGCTGTACCCTGTATTCAGCTGGGGCGGGCGGTTCATACTGCAGCGGCGGGAATTGTAGCTTTTCCGGGCGCGCCGGAATTGGCCCCGAGCCAAGTTTTTGCGCTTGTTTGGCAGTCGCAGCCTGCGCAACCGAGCCAACCGCCACACTCGTGCCGAGGCACAGCAGGCCGGCCAAGGCCACTGCACCACCCAAATTCAGAGACATGCGCGTCGGTTTCATTTCCCTGCGGAAGTTGTATTTGCGGGTTTCCGGGTGAAGATGGCCACCGCGCGGTTCTCGCGCGTGAAGTATTTGTTCGCTACGCGTCGTACATCCTCAGCCGTCACAGCCTGGATCTTCGGCCCGGCCGCGTTGGCTTCGCGCCAATCGCCCCAACCCTCGTTCATTAAAACGTGGAGCAGAATTTGGAAATTCGACGTTAACCGCCGGTACTCCGCTGCAGCGAAGTTGTTCTTCACCTTTTGCAGTTCGTCCTCCGGTACCAGCTCTCGCTTGAGCTGGTCAATGACTTCGTGAATGCCCTGTTCTAGTTCCTCCGGCTTTCTGCCCTCGCGGACTTCACCCCCCGCATTGAAGAACCCAGCCCATTTTTGCGAATTCTGGCTCGCCCAGACCTCAGTGGCCAGCTCGTTTTGCAACACAAGCTTCTTGTACAACCGCCCGGTGCGCGTCGAGAGAATCTGAGCAAGTATCTCCAATGCGTAGGAGTCCTTGTGCATGAATGGCACTGTGTGCCACAGAATTTCGACGCGCGGGTTCGCTTCGGCCTCGGCGTACATGCGTTTTTCGGCCACCTGCGGGACCTCAAGTGTAACGACGTCCGGCGCGTCGGTCTTGCCCCGGCGTATGCGCTCGAAGTATTTGCGCGCTAACCGCTCGGCTGTAGCTGGGTCAAAATCACCGACCAGTGCGAGCGTGATATTCTGTGGCGCGTAATATGTCGCATAGAACTCGTCGGCCTGCTCGCGGGTAATGGCGCGGATATCTGACGGCCAACCGATGACAGGCCAATTGTACGGGTGCGATTCCCAGAACATTGCGCTGAGCTGCTCATAATGCCTGCCCAGCGGCGTAGCTTCGGTCCTGAGCCGGCGTTCCTCGATCACGACATCGCGCTCGGCATAGAACTCGCGGAATACAGGGCGTAGCAATCGCTCGCTTTCCATCCACATCCAAAGCTCGAGCTTATTGGCCGGCACGGTCACAAAGTAAACCGTCATGTCCTCACTGGTGAATGCATTCAATCCGCTTGCCCCCGCTTTGGCGTAAATCTGTGAAAACTCGTTCTTCACAATCAGCTCGCGCTGTTGCGCGATCAATTGCTGGAACTGCTTGTTCAATTCGAGCCAGCGCGGCGTTTTGTGCTCCGGCTTATCGAGGTCATCGATCTCGCCGCGGCGCAACGCAGCGCGCATTTTCTCCTCCTCTTTGCGCATTTCCGCGCGGAGCCGGTCCTGCTCTGCCATGATCTTGAGGTCTTTTTTGTAGTCCTTTGTCCCGATGGTGGGCGTACCCTTGAACATCATGTGCTCGAACAGGTGCGCGATGCCTGTGATG
>JANWZY010000316.1 GCA_025061935.1 Verrucomicrobiia bacterium | reverse complement strand
GGCCATAGTTGATCGTGTAAGGAGTGGTCACGTCTTCGTCCATTAGGATCCGGATCAAATCCGAGTTCGTGGGATAGTACACGGACCCATCAAGGGGAAACCCGGGAGTCTGATCGTCCAATTTGTTGAAAGGCAACCCAAAGGTTACATCACAAAGATTCCCATTCGAGTCGTTTGTCGGGTTGGCCGGGTATCGGCTGTAATCGTTTTAGTAAGCGGAAATAGCCGCTGCCAAACTTTTCATGTCCATTTTGGCCGCGTTGATCTTGGCTTTCTTCTTAGCCGTTGCCAAAGTTGGCAGCAGCAGCCCGGCAAGAATCCCGATTATGCTTATTACGACCAGAAGCTCGATCAGTGTAAACGCGAGTGCCTGTGGCCGGGTCTGAGTATCCCCGGCCATCGGTGAATTTCGAATCACGCTACCCGCAGGACATTGGCAAGTGCGTCCCCGGCCCATGTAAGGTTTCACGCTCGTTTCCATAATGTTCATTTCGGTTGCTAATCTGTACTTCACAAAACCAGCGGCGCATCGCTCCAATTGCATACTCGGTTCGTCTTGCCCCCCACTACAATGTCAATCCACAGGTCATACGAATCTGCGTTAATCCGATTCGTGGATGAAGCATCATAACACCAAGGGATCAGCCATCGTTGCCGCCCGGTTAACTCGGCGGAGCGGAACGCCAACGGCCCGTCTGCGGGCAGCGCGAAAATCCAAACAGGACGGTTGGTAGTTCCTATGTTGCCCAGTTCCTCGGGCGAAACCGTTCTGAAAAAGTTCCATACCTCGTCCCGACTCGAGCCAGAGTTGGCGAATCCACCCAAGCCGAAAGTGTTCTGAATATCGGCCGCCGTTAAGGTCTCATTGTATATGTTTGTGTACCTACCGGTCCCGCTGGAAACCGTCCCGGTCAGCTCATAGAACAATGCGTTCCAGGCCGCACGGTTCACCGGCATGTTGGTCCTGTCGGCCAGCGTGAAGACACTGCTGGGCGGGTAAAAACCCATCTTCGATTTGTAGTCTTCTATTGCAGTCTGCAATTTGTGCATTTGCGCTTGCGCACGGGCTATTGTTTTTTTCTGACCCACCACCGTGCCGATGCCGAGCATCAACGCGGCCAAGATCGCTATTATGCCTATTACGACCAACAGCTCGATTAGGGTGAAACTTGCTTCGACGCAGCACGGTTGACCACGTGCGTTTGGGTACGGTTTTTTCATTGTGCGTTTATCGTTCGCGTAATTCGCGTTCAAGCCGTTCGCTCAACCATTGTTTGATCATGCTCTGGTAATTGAGATACCTCGATCGCGCCAACCGCTTTATCTTGGCGAGCATGCGCGGGTCAATCCGCAATGTGATAGTTACCGACTCGACGCTCTCGGTCGGACCCGCTACCGCAGCCTCCATCAACCGGAGACTCGGCCGGTTTTCGGCCCAGAAACTAGCTTCGGCCTCCTCACTATCAAACAGCGGTACTTCCTCCCAACTGTTGATCACGTTCATGGACACGTCCGGGTCCACACCGAATCCTGTCGCTTATCGGGCTTGCTCACCTACTGGTTCAAAGCCTGGTCAACCTTTTTCTGGTAAAAATACCGTTCTTCCGGCTCGAACGGCCGCGCGTAAATCACCCGAATCTGTTTGCCATTGGTCTTGTACACACTAAAAATGCCGATGCCGCTGGACGACACACCCAAATTAAAAAACCGGGCTTGGACCGAAAACCGCTTCGAGTCGGGCATTAATCGCACTGCAAACGGGTCTTCAAACGATTCTTCAACTTCCTTTTGGTTCAGCGCCCCGTTCAGCTCGAACGGCGGATTTGTCCAGTCGAACTCCATACCTGTTCATTCAGCCCGGTCAGATATGTCTTGCGCATATTCATTGTCTTTACAAAGTAATTACGCACTAGCGCAAAAACTGTCAACTAGATTTTTTCTCGTATGACCCGCAAGGCAGTCATTCGGGAACGGCTAGGATTACCACTGACGCGCTAAGTTCTTGGCGGCAAACGGGTTGCTTGGTCTGCATCCAGCCTTGCGATGCGCTTTTGCCGACTGCAGCCGGCCGTGTGCCCAACCGGCCAGGGGCAATGGATTACTTTCAGGCGTGCGTATCTCTGGCGACTGCGCTTCGCTCAATCGCCGGCACCGCCGCCCAAGCCTTCACCCGTCATCATCCCGATGGCGCCGATCAACGGCAGGAACATTGCAATAACGATGCTGCCGACCACAACAGCCAAAAATACAATCATGATTGGCTCAAGCAGCGAGGTCATTGCCGAAACCGCATTATCAACCTCTTCATCGTAGGTATCGGCGATCTTGAGCAACATTTCGGGTAGCGCGCCTGTCTGCTCACCCACATCAACCATGCTGATCACCATGGGCGGGAAGACCTTGGCAGCTTCCAAAGGCGCGGCAATGGTTTCGCCCTCCTTAACACTATCGTGCACTGCTGAAATAGCGTTGGCCACGACCACGTTGCCAGCCGTCTCGCGAACGATCGTCAGTGCCTGCAGAATCGGCACACCGCTATGCACGAGTGTGCCCAACGTGCGCGAGAACCGCGCAATTGCTACCTTGGTGAATACCGGGCCAATGATAGGCATCTTGAGTTTAAGCGTATCTATCACCTTCCGGCCAATCTTGGTCCGCTTTGCCAGTTTGAAAAGAATGTAAACCGCGACGATGGCCCCAAGCGTTTTCAAGAAGTGCTCTCGGACCGTCGCGCTCACATTAAGCACAAACTGTGTGAATCCTGGCAGCGGTTTGCCTTGGAACATGCCCTCGAACACCTCTTTGAATTTCGGGACCACGTACGTCATCAAAACGAGCAGGATGATCACGGCCACAGTAAGCACGGCGGATGGGTAAAACATTGCCGCAATGACCTTTCCCTTGATCCGCTGC
>JANWZY010000315.1 GCA_025061935.1 Verrucomicrobiia bacterium | reverse complement strand
TGAACAGGTTTTTCGCTCCGGAGCGCGTCACAGGCCAAGTGTGCGTCTTGTTCATAATGGGGATTGCTGCGGCAGAAGTTGCGCTTGCGCTCGGCATTTGTATCGCAGTGTATCGGCATTACAGGTCCATTGGTTCGAAGGAAGTCGCGGAATTGAGGGGATAGCGGCATGGAGCTTGTGCAGGACACGCGGTTGCTGTTGGCAGTGCTCGCGCCGTTGCTCGGCGCGTGCGCGACAGTTGCGTTCGGTAAGCGACCGAACCTGCGCGATGCGTGTTCGTTTGTGACTGCGGCGCTTTTGTTCGGGCTAATTGCCTGGATCGCGCCAGCGGTGTATGCCGGCCAGATATTGCATTTTCCAGTGTTCAAGCTATTGCCGGGGGTGAGTATTGCCCTGCGCGCGGACCCGCTTTCGATGATTTTTGCGCTTGTGGCGTCGTTATTGTGGGTGCTTACCGTGTTTTACTCGATTGGCTACATGCGCGGGCTGAACGAGCACGCGCAGACGCGGTTTGCGGCTTGTTTCGCGCTGGCGCTGTTCGGCGCGATCGGATGCGCGTTTTCAGACAATCTGTTTACCTTGTACCTGTTTTATGAGCTGATCAGCATTACAACGTACCCGCTGGTCGCACATCACCAGGACGCGGAGGCATACGAAAGCGGCAGAAAATATCTGACATACCTGGTTGGCGCGGCCAAGGCGGCGGTTTTGCCGGCAATGGTGGTGCTCTACGTGCTTGTGGGGAACCTCGATTTCGCGCACGGGGTGCGAAACGGGATTATCCCAGCAGATGCGGATAGGTGGGTCGTTACCCTGCTGTATGTGTGTTTTGTGCTGGGCTTCGCCAAGAATGCACTCATGCCGTTACATAGTTGGCTGCCCACTGCCATGGTTGCGCCAACCCCTGTGAGCGCGTTGTTGCATGCTGTGGCGGTGGTGAAGGCCGGGGTATTCGCCACAACGCGCGTGATGCTTTACGTCTTCGGCGTCGAGAAAATGGCGTCACTAAACTTAGGCTTGCCTACGGCTTGCTTCGTCTCGGTCACGATAGTTGCCGCTTCGGTGATCGCGCTGACCAAGGACAATCTGAAGCTGCGGCTCGCGTATTCGACAGTGAGTCAGCTCGCCTACATAATCCTGGGCGTTGCGCTGTTGACCCCGGCAGGAGTCGAGGGGGGATTGATTCATATACCTGCGCATGCGTTCGGTAAGATCACGCTGTTCTTCTGCGCGGGCGCCGTATATGTGGCGGCGCGCAAACAGAACATATCCGAAATGGGTGGCCTGGGCCGGACCATGCCCGTTACTTTCGGTGCCTTCGGCCTGGCGTCGCTTAGCATGATTGGCGCGCCGCCGGTTGGCGGGTTCGTGTCCAAATGGTATTTGCTCCGTGGCGCATTGGATGCCGGTTCGCTGTTGGCGGTCGGCGTGCTTGTTCTAAGCACGATCTTGAATGCGGCGTATTTTGTGCCTGTGGTGTATCACGCGTTTTTTGGCCAGTCTGCAGAGGCGAAGCCGCACAATGGTGTTCGCGAAGCAGACCTTCGGATGCTTGTGCCGTTAAGCATTACTGCTCTGCTTTCGGTATTACTGGGGGTATATCCCGAGGTGTTTATGGGCTTTGCCAAGAAAGTGTTTGTTGTGCCATGAGCCTGGTGAAGTGGATCGGTTTTTTGCGGGCGCGTATGCGCACTCTCGTGTGGGGGTGCGTAACCGTGTTAGTGGCCATTGTAGTGCTTGATGCGATTCCGAGTCTGGTCTCGAAAGAGCATGCACACACAACGGTTGAGCGGGTGCCAGGGTTTTGGGCCCTGTTCGGGTTCGCCGGTTGCGCCTTGCTCGTTTTCGGGTCGAAACTGTTCGGTAGGGCGGGGATCGTTCAGCCGGAGGATTATTACGTGCGGAAGGGCCGGCGCGACACATCGTCGTCAACTTCAGGCACGCAAAGCCATCCAGAGCGATGAGGAGCTTTTGGATTCATCCCTCGGCATTATTGGTGCTTGGTGCGTTGCTGCTGCGGTTTGTGCCCGCGCGGCTGCGCACGGTGTTTCTTGTGGGGGTGCCAATGATTGTCCTTTTCCGCGTTTGCGCAATGCAGAAGGGCGTGTATGGGCAGGTGGATTTTCTCGACTGGCAGCTCACTTTTGGGCGCGTGGACGCGCTCAGTTCGCTGTTCGGACTCGTGATGGCGTTGATTACGCTGCTTAGCACGATTTACGGGCTCCACGTCCAGGAGCCTGGTCAACACGCAGCGGCTTGGCTTTACGCGGCGGGATCGTTGGGCGCGATTTTTGCCGGTGACCTGCTGACACTGTTCGTGTTTTGGGAGCTTATGGCGTTTTCCTCCGTTTTCCTGATTTGGTACCGGCGCACGCCTGCGGCGTTGGCTGCAGGGTACCGGTACCTGCTTGTGCATGTTGTCGGTGGCGGGTGTTTGCTGGCCGGAATTGTTCTTGTCGGGGGTGAGACCGGAGGTGATTTCGGCTTCGGCGCGTTCGATGTGAAGCACATGTCGCTAGGCAGTTGGCTCGTACTGGTTGGGTTTGCACTGAACGCGGCGGTGCCGCCGCTGCATGCGTGGCTGCCGGATGCATATGCGGAGGGAACAGCGGTTGGTTCGGTTCTAATGAGTGCGGTAACGACCAAGACAGCGGTTTATGCGTTGTGTCGCGGGTTTGTTGGCCTGTCGGTTCTTGTTCCGCTCGGTGTCGTTATGGCGCTGTACGGGGTGGTGTATGCGGTGCTCGAAAACGACAGCCGGCGACTGCTTGCCTACCACGTGGTGAGCCAGGTGGGGTTCATGGTGACCGGCATCGGGCTGGGCAGCGAGCTGGCAATCAACGGCGCTTGCGCGCATGCGTTCGCGCACATCATTTACAAAGGATTGTTGTTCATGGGTTGCGGCGCGGTGTTG
>JANWZY010000314.1 GCA_025061935.1 Verrucomicrobiia bacterium | reverse complement strand
GTGTTCATCCCGTCGCTGATCTGGGTGCCATTCGGTTGGCGTACCATCGAACAAATTTCGTTTCCGCTCGGCCCGGCGCTCGAACGCAAGGGTATCGAGTTCAGACACGCGCTTGTCGAAGAGATCGATCCGAAGCAGCAGGTGGTCGTTACCCGCGCCGGGCGCGTGCCTTACGACTACCTCCTGATCGCCACGGGGCCGCACCCCGAATTCGACGCTGTGCCGGGGCTCGGGCCGCATGGCGGCCACACGGTAAGCATCTGCACAGCCGAGCATGCGTTGCACGCGCACGAGGCGTGGAAGAAGTTCCTTGCCGAGCCGGGACCCGTGATTGTGGGGGCAACTCAGGGTGCGGCGTGCTACGGCGCAGCATACGAGTTCGTGTTTAATCTCGAATACGCGCTGCGCAAGGCGGGCATCCGCGACCGCGTGCCAATCACATACGTGACCAGCGAGCCGTTCGCAGGCCACTTCGGTATCGGCGGACTCGGCAAGGGGCAAGCCATGACAGAATGGTTCTTCCGGCACACCAGGATCGACTGGGTGGTAAACGCGGTCATTGATCGTGTCGAGCCGGGCCGCGTATGGCTCAAGCGCGGGCAGTTGCATCAGCACACCGACCGTAACGGCAGCGGCACCGACGTGTCCGGCCGCTCGTTCGCGTTCAAGTACGCAATGATCATCCCCGCCTTTACGGGTGTCGAGGCCGTGCGCAAGAGCGGCCTGGGCAATGCGCGCGGGTTCGTAGTCGTGGACGATTACTTCCGGCACACGCAGTATCCGAACATTTTCGCCGCAGGTGTGGCCGTGGCTGTGGCACCACCTGCACCGTGCGAGGCCGGATGTTCCGTGCCGAAGACAGGTTACATCAGTGAAGTAATGGCCAAGTACGCCGCGCGGAACATCGCCGCAAGTATCGAGGGCAAACCGCTCACGCCCAAACCCGCGACCGAGATTGACGCCAAATGCGTCATGGACGCAGGCAACCAGGGCATAATCATGCTCACCGACCGGATTTATAAGCCCGGCCAACGCAAGCTCGAATTGCTTATCCCCGGGCCCTGGGCGCATTGGGTCAAGCTGCTGCTGGAAAAATATTTCCTGTGGAAGTTCCGCACCGGCCGGGTCAACCTGCCATGAGCATCTGTGGTCTGGTCGGCTCAGCCTGCCCGCTGTGTTAGACGGACTCGCCCACCTCCCAAAACCAATAAAACCGGCCACAGCCAGTGCCGGCAAGCGACTCCATGTTCGGTGGGAACCTGGCTCAGCGCTGAGTGCTGCTATCATTAGGCTACCGCGAACACCGAGTCCGCCAGCCAGCGGCGGAAGGATTCGTTCTCGGTAAACTGCCGGAACAATTCCATGTCGTCATTTATAAGACCTGTCAGACCTGTCTGACTTTCCCGCCGCTCTCGCCCGCTTCCGACGCCCGTAAAGCCGTTCCGTGAAGCCGCCTTCTCGCTCGAAGGCGCGGCCCTGGGCTTCGAGCTGGCGCTTGAGCAGGTAGGCCGCCTGATTGACCGCACAGAGCATGGCGTTGGCCGCCAGTTCAGGGTCGGCCTTCGCCACAAACTCCGCCAGCCCAAGCAACCCCGTCAGCCGCACCGTGCCGGGCGGCGCGGGCGGCAGGTTCGCCACGTGATCCTGCGCCAGGCGCGCCCGCATGGCCCGCGCCTCGCGCGAATCCTTGGGCCAGACCCGCAACCCGTTCTGCACCAGAAACGTCTCGTAGTCCCGGCACAACTCGTCGTTGAGGCTGGCCCGGGCCACATTGGTGAGCTTCATCTCGCCCTTGCGCGAGGTGGCGGCCATGCCGCTGCCCTCGCTGATGTTGCGCACGGCGCTGCGGGCGGCCTGGACCATCTGCTCGGTCATGCGGCGGTCATGCGGATAAAAGCGCCGGCAGAACACCACAGTGGGATCATAGACGGCTTGGGCCACCTTGTAACTGCGCAACTTGCGGTACCCGCCGTGCGGCAGCAGAACGCCAGGTTTTTCCGGAGCATTCATGGTGGCAGGGTAGGAGGTTCTTCTTCGTCAAACCAGTCTGACCGGTCTGACACCTCTTCCTGCGGCTATTCTTCCGGCGGTAGCAGTGTTTTTCGCGGATGGCCCAGTCCAATGCATGACTTTGTGAGCAATCTGAGCCCCCCGCATTATGCGTCGGGGAGAAGCCGGTTGCCCCACCCAACCGGCGGTTTTCTGGTGTGCGCGCTGTAACCTTTCTGGCCATGGTGGCTCGGTATGTGGTGAGTTTGAAACGTATGATTCTGAGAATCGTCATAGGTGCGGTGGTAGGCGGCGTGTTGGGCTTTGCCTACTACAAACTTGTTGGCTGCTCGACGGGCGCGTGCCCGTTGACAAGCAACCCCTGGATCAGTTCAATCTATGGCGCGCTGCTGGGCGCGCTCATAGGCGGTAGCATCCGTTGACAACTAAAAACCCTAACCAGCCCGAACGTATGGAAATGATCATTCGCAGAGTCGCCGGTTCGTTCATCCTCATCAGCCTGTTGCTGGCGCATTTCCACAGCCCGTACTGGCTTTGGTTCACCGCATTCGTCGGGTTCAATCTGCTTCAAAGCTCGTTTACAAAATTCTGCCCGCTTGAAATAATTCTGCGCAAGTATTGGGGCGACAAGGCACGCAATGCTGAACCAAGCCACAGTTGCTGCGGAGGGCAAAACCGGTAAACAGGTGCACGTCCAAATGAAACCCATCGGGCTGCTAGTCATCGGTTTGACACTCAGCGGGCTGGGGGCTAAAGCAGCCGAGCCGTGGCGGTTCGAGGACACAATCCGGTTCGCGCTGACCAACAGTCCGGACGCGCGCGTGGCGCTCCAGCGGATTGCCGCCGCCGAGGCCGGATTGCGCCAGGCAAACGCTATGGCGTGGCCGAAGCTCCAATTCCAATCCAGCTACAC
>JANWZY010000313.1 GCA_025061935.1 Verrucomicrobiia bacterium | reverse complement strand
GATTCGGCGCCCGGATCCGGCACTTTTGTACGATGCGGCGCGCGGGGCCGACGTGTACAGTTTTCGGGCCGATTCGCACACGTGCACGAGGCTCGCTAATGGCTCTCGTAGTAATTGTAGCGTCACACGTGCAAGCTCGATCCGCTTGGCTTTTGCCAAAAGCGGTCGCAAAAAAACGTGCGTACAGCAACCCAAGTAGTCCAGACCGCAGGGTCACTATTTATGCGGTGATACCGTTGCCTTCGGAGTTCAGTGCTGGCTGCGCTCAGTTTTTTCGCATCGTTGGCCGCTTGAATGAGTTCTACCTGGATCGTTTGCTGATCGGGATCAAACCGCTCACAGGGGTGTTGGAGCGGATTAGGTTGCCCTTAAGGCGCTACGGCCAAGGTTGGGTAACGTTGGGTCCGAGGACAAACCGTTCATGACGTTGTAGCATCTAGACTTTCGAATACTGTGTGGGGCTATTGCTAGGCCAGGTGAGCTTACTCACGGAATGGTCACCTGTCCATGGTCGAAGGCTAGTAGAATGCTTACGGAGTGTCCTGCCTATGGTTTGGGCTGGTGTGGGCCGGGAGCAGGGGCGGGTTGCGGTGAGCCGAACGAAACTTCCTCGAACCCAAGCTGGGAAAGGAAGATTCTCAATTCGGTTTTGGCGCGTTGCTCGGCCTCGGTGAGTATGCCGCCCAACCGCGCGGCGCGCCGGATGTCGTCAATCGCGGTTTGACGCGCGGTTTGCTGGAGGTCTTTGTCGAACGCGCGGAGCAATCCTGTGGAGTGCTCGATCACTTTCGTTTGGGTATCGTCCAGGTAGGCATCCATCACTTGTGCAGGGGGTAAATTGATGGTGACCTTCCTGCCATGCACCTGAATGTCCTCGGGCCGCAGCCGGTTCAGGTCCACGCCGGCTTTAACGACCCCGTGCGCGACAATTAAAACGCGATTCTGCCCGTACCACTTCACGTCTTCGACTAGCACCACTTTCTCGATTACGTACTTGACCGTGACAAGCTCGGCCAAGCTCTGAATGCGGGTCAGCAGGGCCGGCCCGCTTGTGATCTGCAACGTTGCGCGCCGGCTGGGGAATTGGGCCATGCGCGCGCCCACGATCAATCCGAGACAGAAAATTGCGCCCAACAAGATGAGCCCGGCTGCCCGTTTCAGGTTTTTCATGCGCCAAGTTTAGCCTGCGGTCGCCCCGGGCTTAAGCGCGAAAAGGTCCGGCCGGCGCGTCGGATGCGCATGGCCCCGGTGAAGCTTTACGCTTTGCACTGTGCAGCGGCGCCATAGAATCAGTGCGTGGGCATGCGCATCGTTGGTATGTATCCGGCCTATCGCCCGCGCCGGCTCCGCCGCACGGCTGCACTGCGGCGCCTGGTTCGGGAGACGAATCCTACTGTTGCGCAACTTGTCTTGCCGCTGTTCGTCCGCAGTGGGCGTAATGTGCGCCGGCCCGTGCGCGCGATGCCGGGCGTATTCCAACTTTCTCCGGATCAACTGATTCGTGAGGCCGAGCGCGCATACCAAGCGGGTGTGCCTGCAGTGCTCCTGTTCGGCATACCTGACAGGAAGGACGAGAAAGCTTCCGAAGCGTATGCGGCCAAGGGCGTCGTTCAGACGGCGGTGCGGCAGCTTAAAAAAGCGTTGCCGGAATTGATTGTCATTACGGACGTATGCCTCTGCGAGTACATGTCGCACGGCCATTGCGGTGTGGTTAGGCAAACTGCGCGCGGCCCGGAAATTCTCAATGACCCGACACTCGAACTGCTCGGGCGCGTCGCTGTGAGCCACGCGGAGGCGGGTGCTGATATCGTTGCGCCGAGCGACATGATGGACGGGCGCGTGCGCGCGATCCGTGCCGCGCTCGATGCAAACGGGTTCGTGGATACGCCGATCATGTCTTACGCGGCCAAGTTCGCTTCGGCCTTTTACGGCCCGTTCAGGGAAGCTGCTGAGTCTGCGCCCAAGTTCGGTGACCGCAAGACTTACCAGATGGACCCTGCGAATGTGCATGAGGCGCTACGCGAAGTAGCGATGGACATTGCCGAGGGCGCTGACATCGTCATGGTCAAGCCCGCGTTGGCTTATCTGGACGTGCTGTACCGGGTCAAGGCCGAGTTCGGTTATCCGACCGCAGCCTATGCTGTGAGCGGCGAGTACGCCATGCTCAAGGCTGCAGCGGCCAATGGTTGGCTCGACGAAAGAGCCGTCACGATTGAGATGCTCACTGCGCTGCGGCGCGCCGGCGCCGATATCATAATCACTTACGCGGCGAAGGAAGCTGCTGAATGGCTTCAGGCTGGAGCTTGAGTCCACTTACGGCCGGGTTTAGCTCGGCCACGCGACCGGTTAAGTGGGCTGTGGATTAAAAATACCGGCCAGGCTGATTTGACCCGATCCGGTGTTGGCCACGCGATTCAAGACCTGCCAATTGTGATGAAGACGTAGGCCAGGACCAGCGCGATTACGATCAGCACCGCCACTGCGCCGATCCGGAAGTACCGCGCCGCTTTGTCCTCTTTCTTGGCGAACCCCTTCGCCTGAATTGCGCCCGGTGCTTGACCGGCTTGCCCAAGCTCGTCTAGGCGCACGCCGCGAACTGTAATTTTTTCGGTCTGGCGTTTTAAGCCCGGCAGTACCGCGCCGTTTTCCAGTCGCAGCTCGATCCTGCCCAGACGCAAGATTTGGCCCGGCTTGAGCACGGCCTCGGTTATCTGTTCGTCGTTGATATACGTGCCGTTGGTCGAATTTAGGTCTCTGACCCGGATCTCGTTCCCGGAAACTATGAGTTCACAATGATGACTCGATACGGACGGCTCGGAGATTTGGAAACTGTTGTCCTCGGCCCGGCCAATCGTGACTCGTTCAGCCGAAAGCTCATATGAGAGCCCGGTAAACCCTTCGGTCAGAACGACAAGCTTGGCCATAGG
>JANWZY010000312.1 GCA_025061935.1 Verrucomicrobiia bacterium | reverse complement strand
AGTGTCCATGTCCGCAAGTTTTCGTGTGCTTCACACCGAACTACCCTAAATCATTTTGGCGGGTACTGCCATGCCCGGTCGCCGGTTTCCCAATCGATGTTGCCGCCGTACTCGAGGGGCACTTGGCCATTATCATCCGTTCTGTTCCAACCCACTGAGTAGAGGACGAAGCGGCCGTCGGCCGTGCGGCAGTACTTGAGCGGCTCGCCGTTGACTACATCGTGCGGGAGCCTGTCAATGAATTTTGGCACCAGCGCATCCAAGCGTTCAGGGTATTGCCCGGTAGCGAGCCGGTACCTTTCGAGCGCGCAAGCGGTAATCGCTAGGTTTAGCTCCGCCTGGCTACGTGCGGCTTTGGATACGGCTGCCAAGCTCGCCATTACTGCGGCTTTGGCAAGCATGTTGTAGGACGTGGTGCGGCTCGAAAATCCGGGAATCGCGTTGGTGTCGCATTTTTCTGGGAATACGCGGCGTGCTTGCGTATCGATTGCAGCTAGCGGCCCCACTTGAATAAGCTCGGCGAGCAGACGTTGTTTCTGCCACGAAAACGCCCGGCCAGGGCGCGGCAACCATTTCGCAAGCCCGGGTGCGCGTGTGCCCGGGGATTGACCTGAGCGCAAGTACTCTAAATAAACGATGCTCCAAGCGCGTTCACCGCGAATGGCACGGCTACAAGACTCGAGCATATTTATGCTGGCCAACAGTTGCTGCAGTTTTCCCAGTTGCCGCTCATTCCACTGTCGCCTTGCTAAGCCCTCCCAAACCGGTTGGAGCCCTACTGTTACCACTGCAGCTTTGACCAGTTGGAAAAGCAAAGTAGGGACGGAATCCAAAGTGCTTGCCAAGCGCAGGTTCAGTTCAACATCAGCAAGGGCTTCTTGTGGCCTGCCGGCTTCCAGATTCGCCAGCGCGCGCAGTACCAGCACTTGGCAGATTGCTTTGTGGAAAGTAAGCAATGGCAACGATGCGCCTAACATTGGGTCGGAATCCGCCGGATAAACTGCGTAGGGCCGCTGAATCGCCATGCGCAATTCATCGAGGACGGGGTCGTATTTGCGGAGCGCGGAAAGGACTGCCTCGGCGGCGGTCTCTGCGCTCGGATTAGACTGGAAATTCACATTTGTGCGGTAAAATTCTTGCCACGCGCGCAAGTCACAAAATTCCTGTTTCTGCCAGCTACCAAATGCGGGTGCAGTGCTGGCATAATCCGGTGCCCCATCCACGCGGATAGACTCCAGTCGGGCCAGTGCGTTTGAATCCCGCCATTCGATTTTGCCGTCGGCGTATTCATAGTCGAACAGCGGGGCAAGGAGCGGTGTCATTGCGAAATTTTGCTCCGGCGGCACAGGCTCAGGAAGAAACGAAGCCCAATCGAAGCGCTCGCCTTTGGCTTCCCAATTACGGCGAAACAGTTCCCACGCGACCCTGCCGCGCGCGTTTTCGATGGTCAGGAGCATCATTAAAGGCGTCGCGAGCATGATAAGGCCGAAGTAAGCGGCACCGAGCGCCCACCGGCCCGGTCGGAATCGTGAGGGAGGCAACGCGACCGGCATGTCAGGATTGACACGCAGCGCGGCCGCGCGGCGGTTCCAGCAAAGCGCTGTCAACCCATACAGCACCGCCCCCTGGCACGCGCCGAATAGGCCCAACAGCCAAATGACCCAACCAAGTGGCTCGCCGGCGCCAATGAGCGAGATGACTAACCCGAGGCCTGCGCCCAATAAAGTTTGCCAAGCGACGAGCGCCGCCACACGCAACACTGAAAAGCGCGCGTCGCGCGCGGGCAGTGGCGGGCGCAAGCCCAACCACGCGGCTCGGGACTCGACGTAGGCGAGGAGAAATTCAGGCAGTGTCATTGTGATGGAAGTGGCTAGGCCATGAACTCGTTTTTTCGCCGCGCGTCGTTTCGCCCGAGTTTGTTCCGCTGCGCAGCTCACTGCGCGGGCGCGGCTGGTCATGTGGTTTGTCGGGTGGAGGCCAAACTATCCCGGAGTTTCCGAGTTCGCCGGTCAGAAACCCAAGCTCGGCCGTCTGTTGCGTCCAGAGCGCAAACGGCTCAGCGGGCATTCGAGTAAGCACGGCACCGGACGCTTTGAGTCCCGGCCCGGATAAAAGCGCGTTTAAGCTGAGCATCACGATCCAAATTGCAGCCAATGACATCCAAGCGAGTGGCAACCGCGCAAGTATGGCACGCCAGTCAACCAGTACCGCCGCCAAGGCCACCCCAACGGTCTGCGCAGCAGCAGTCCGCTGCCTGGCGCGCGCGGCAGAAAGGATTTCCTCGCGCCATCTTGTGGGTACTCGGCGCAAGGGCTGGCGGTGGACGTGTTGTTCAAAGTTGTCCGTATTCATGCTCGATTGATCTTCTTTATTGAAATGGGGGGCGCACATGGCCTGTCCCGCGCCTGCAGGCGCGGCGCGCTGCTCGGGCGGCAGTTCGCCAAGTGCTTCGGCCATCGCGCGCCGGAAGGTTTCTTCATCCGCCGCGGACGCAGGAGCGAATAGGGCAATTGTTTCAGCAGCAAGTTGTTCGTGTTTGTGTTGGCGGCTGGCACAGCGGCGCATCAGGTCAATCGCGGCGTTGTGCGCGAGTCGGAGCAAGAACGCGCGCGCATCGTGCACGCCATCGAACAGGCCGGGGTTGCGGGCCAGCTTGACGAAAACGTCCTGGAGCAAATCACGCGTGTCTTCTTCGTTGCGGGTAAGATTAAGTAAAAAGGCAAAAATAGATTGCCCGTGCTCGTCGTAGAGCCGTTCGAGGTCCGGTCCCGCAGGCATTCCAATGGAATGACGCCTCAAACGGCTAGATTTGTCTAGCGCTGAAATTTGGCGGCGCAGATAAACCCTGAATCCTGAGCTACCCGGCGGCTCGCGCTGCGTGGCAACCCCTGGCACATTCGGGGCTTGCAAGGAGGCCTTACCCCTCAT
>JANWZY010000311.1 GCA_025061935.1 Verrucomicrobiia bacterium | reverse complement strand
CGACGTCGAGGCCACCCTCGGTTGTAACTTCGAGTCTGCGTTCGGGAACGATGCACACAATGTCGGGTTTGAGTCGCAGTGCTATACCCACAATTTCAGGCACATTAGCCATTTCGAAGTTGAGCCGCGTCCGGACGGTTTGGCGCAATGCCCAGACGTCGCGGTCTTGAATATGACGCCTGTCTTCGCGCAGGTGCACTGTTATGCCGTGTGCGCCTGCGCGCTCGCAAATTTTGGCTGCCTCGACCGGGTCGGGTTCGCCGAATCCGCGGCCGCGGTAACGTGCTTCTCGTAGCGTGGCGACGTGGTCAATGTTAACGCCGAGTTTGAGCATTTGTGTTGCGCCGGGTTTGCGTTGATGTTGATGCGTGTGGCGGCAGGGCGAGTCCGCACATTGGGAAACCGTCGGAGTCAAACCAGTTGGCGAATGCAACCAACTCTACTGCAGTCAGGCCGAGTTGCGAGCGTCGGACCAGGCTGATCTGGTGCGGGTTGTCAACAGTGATGTGCGTGGCGGTGTTGCCCAGGTTCGTCGAGACCGAATCGAGCCATTTCCACATTGCGGTTTGGGTGTTGAGCTGCGGTATGTCCGCGATCAGCCTGATGAGTTGGCACAAGTTCCAAAGTTGCTGGAACCGGACGTGGGTAATTTCCCAGTCGTAATATGCAATTTGCGGCCTCTCAATGAATTGCGCGTATAGTTCGGGCGGCGGCGGATTGGTGACTGGGGTGTTCGGGAAAAGCCCAAATAGCAGGAATTCACCAGTCGGCTCGTTGATAGGTAGTATGTATGGGCCAATAAAAGGCAAACCGCGCCAGATCAAGCCGCCTGTGGCCTCGGGGTCTGGCCCCAGCTCACCTAGTGCACGAGCTTGGATGATGGGGCCGAGCCGCTCTTTAAGCACGGACTCTGTCTGCCGGATTATGTTAGTGGCGTTTGGGACCGGAACTGCGACAAATGTCTGGAACGGTATGTCTTGCAACGCCCAAAGATAGATTTGGTCGGGCGGCGGAGTCAGGCCCAGTTCGCCAAGCATGTTGATTTTTTGAAGCAGCGGCGCGACGCCGCGGCACGCAGTAAAGCTTATAAGTGGCTCTCGAATCGTGTTTGTCGGAATTTGCCAGGGTACGGGTGCCCATTTCAAAGGTTGGGGGAGCGCGAGCTTGGCAGTTACAAGCAGTTCGGCGTTCTGGCTGGTGGCGGTGAGTTCCAACTTCGGCAGCGCCAACGGCAACTTGACCCCGAGCTGCTGCTCAGCTTGCAGTTGCGCTTTGGGCCAGTCAATGTGCAGGTGCAGAAACGGTTCGGGATTTGTTTTATGGTTCAGCAGGGGAGGCCGGCCATGCGCCCGGATATGCGCTGCGTATTCGTCAAGCAGTTGCGGGGCGTCGTGCGCCCAACCGAAAATTGCCCACGTGCCAACTTGCTCGAACCTGATCAGGTTCGGCGCATGATGCTTTTTCAGTTCCCAACCGATCCGACCCGAGCCAGCCAACGGTGCTGGTTGGCAACCTGTCCATGCGCGCAGCACGGTAGCGAGATTCGTTTGCCATGTAAGTGTGCGCTCGTCAGCTAATCGTACAGCGAGCGCGAATTCTGAAGGTTGATTTGTCACCGCGCGGAGTTCGCCACAGGATTCCGCGCTTATGAGGTCCGCAAACAACGGCGCCAATAATTCGGCGTAGTCGTTTGTTGCGCCGGCGATCCTGTAGCGAAGGAATTGGAACGGTCCGCGGGCCAGCTTCAGCACGAACTCCTGCTTGAACTCGCTACTGGCAGGCAGTGCCGCAATGGTTTGAAACCATGCGGCATTTGTATCCGCGCTTAGCTGGGCCGTGCCTGCAAAGTGCCAGCGCAGGAGCACGTCCGGCCGGGCGGGTTGCTGCGGCGTCGCTTTCTTGCAGCCGGTGCCGGCTATGGCCAATACAATTGCGTAGCAGATGGAATGAGACGCTTTCACGGGCCAGTTGTGTGCCAAAAGATGCGCTATTAAGCAAATCTCTTTTGTACACGCCCACGGGGCCGGGCCGAGGAATCCGTTATTGACATTTCGGGCGGCTTCGTGCTCAAATTTGCATTGAAGTAACAGCGCACGGACTGCATGGCAGCTCGGAAGCTCAAAGCGTTCCTCGATACCGAGCGGGTTAGGTATGTTTCCATACCGCATTCTGTGGCGTACACGGCGCAGGAGGTAGCTGCATCTGCGCATGTGCCGGGCCGGCAAATGGCGAAAACGGTTATTGTTGTGATGGACGGTCGGCCTGTAATGGTCGTATTGCCGGCGCACAGGCGTGTGGTCCTGGAAGACCTGCGCCAAGCTGCGGGGGCTGAAGAGGTCAGATTCGCGACCGAAGACGAGTTCAAGTCGCTGTTCCCTGACTGCGAAGTTGGCGCTATGCCGCCGTTCGGGAATCTTTACGGGTTGGATGTTTACGTGGCTGCGCCGCTGGCGGAGGAGGACGAGATAGTGTTCAATGCGGGGACTCATACCGAGCTGATCAGGCTCGCGTATCGGGATTTCGAGCGGCTTGTCCGGCCCAAAGTGGCCTGCTTCACAACTTGAGTTGGCCTTTTGCTGGCGCGGTTTCAGGCCGATGGCTGGACGCCCTGGATGAAGGGGGGTACAGGGCAGTCGAGCGCGTCTGCTATTGCCCGCAAAAGCTCGGCTTCGTTGTCATTGATCATGCCATCGGCGGAGACGGTGTGCGCGGCCGCGTCTAATAACAGCTTCTTGATGTGCGGAACCGCCTCGGACAGTCGGTTGAGCGCCGAATCAATTTTGTCAAGGGTGCATTCACTGTGTGGCAGAAGCTCGAATCCCGGAGTATTCACGCGCAGGTGTGGCCAGCCCAGTTCGAACGCGGCGCGCGCTGCGGCAACGTCTGGGTGGCCGAGGTGTGCCAGTGCCGACAATAGGACTGCGCAGTCTGGTAGT
>JANWZY010000310.1 GCA_025061935.1 Verrucomicrobiia bacterium | reverse complement strand
GCTCGGTCCGGGCAGCGCCCGCCTGAGGATGCCGTAGAAAGCACGCTCAACCGAGTGTGGCCACGAGCTATTGGTGCAAGACCGGGGCTGCTTGGTGGGGTTAAGCATGCCGTCTGTGAAAGCATCGGTGCGTATGCACACCCCAAGTTTCCCCGCGCGCTTATGAGCGCGGCCAGAAGCGGAGCCAAAATCTGTAGGGCGACTCGATCAAAATTTCGCGCAAGAGCGCTTCGAGGCCGGCGGCTTCAGGCTCGACAAGCCGGCGCGTGCATAAAAGCGCTATTGTGAACACCACTGCAGCCGCTGCGTAATAGAGCGCGTACTTATTCCAGTTCAAGCCGAGCCAGTGGAACTGGCGCGCACCAACGGCATCGATCATCAGCCCCCACCCGATCGGCGCCACGCCGAGGGCCAGGTTCCCAACAACCGAGTAAACGGCGAAGTAGTGATCACGCCCTGCAGCCGGAATAATTGCCATGGCGAGGCGCGTGTTTGCCATGTTGACCAGTGCGGCCAGCAACCCCATCAAAAACTGCAGCATAAGGACGAATCCCAGCCTGCTCGGGAGCGCGCCGCCGGCCAGAACCAACCACCCGGCTGAAACTGCTGTCCACGCTGCGCAAGCGAACCCGAGCACGGGCTTGCTCCCTAGCTTGTCAAGCTGCGCCCCGAGAAACCATTGGCTGCTCAATCCGCCCAAAAACGCGACTGCTGCGACCATCATTATTTTGGCCTCACTTAAGCCCGACCAGCTTTTCAAAAATGCGACTGTGAAAGGGGTGATGCCACCATAGGCGACTGACCATACGACAAGCTGGAGCAACTGTCGCGTGAACGGCTTGTGCCCGGCCATTTCGCGCCACGGCACGCGGCCTCCGACAGCATGTACTTCTGCCGGCGGACACACGTCTGGCATTCGGTTAAGGAAAATCAGGCTGATCGCGCCTGCGACAGCACTGAACAAGAAAAGCAGACTAAACTGCCACGGCCGCGGGTCCCCGTACAGACACAGCGCGCCGACGACAAACGCGCCGAAGCTTGCCAGATTCGTGACTGCGGCGTCGCGCGCGAGGTACCGCCCCCGCAATTGCGCCGGCACCAGCATAGTTATCCATGGCAACCATGCGCAACTAGATATCCCCCTCAATAAATTGAACCCGAACAGCAGCGCCAGCACGAGCGCTAGCCGTGCCTGCGCATCCAGGAACGCACTGGTGAGCGGCACCAGCGCTAGCCCGAAAATGCACACTACGCGCGCCGCCCATCCGCTGAGCACAAACCGCTTGTACCCGATGCGGCCGATGTACTGCGCCGCCGGTATTTGAAATATGACCAGCAGCGGCATTAACGCGCTGATGATCCCGAGCACTGTGGCGCTAGCACCCAGCGTCTGGGCGTAAAGCACTATCGGGCTGCCGAGCACAATTTGAAAAGACAACGCATTGAATATCGCGAACAGAAACGCGTTCGACAGCCCCGGCGGAAATGTTTCTTTGACAGTCTGTCCTGTGCTCATAATGCTGGTGCACCAGCCGGATTACGCCGGTAGCGGACAAATCAAAGCACAACCTGCAACGTTGAAAAGTCCAAACGCGCTGCCACACTCCCAGCACGGCGTGAGACTTTGCCGTCCCGGCATAGCCCGCAAACCGATGTATGAACTGTGAAGCCTGCTCTGTGCCAGCTCGCGCCCAGCCTTGGGATGGATCAGACATCTCCTCGGGGTTTGGCCTTTAATTTCCGGCTACGGATGGTAGGTTTTGCTCTCCGAAACCGAGTCGGATTATGGCATTGCGACTGTTTAACACCTTAACTCGTGCGCTCGAGGAGTTCGTGCCGCTTGACCCGGCTAGCAAGCGAGTCGGGATGTATTGCTGCGGGCCGACCGTGTACGACTATGCGCACATTGGCAACTGGCGCACATTCGTGTTTGCGGACCTGGTGCGGCGTTACCTCGAGTTCAAGGGTTACGATGTGCGCCATGTCATGAACATAACTGACGTCGAGGACAAGATAATCAAGCGCGTGCGAGAGACCGGCCAATCGTTGCGCGAATACACTGCGAAGTACGAGGCAGCGTTTTTCGAGGATTTCAAAACGCTCAATTGCAAGATGCCGCATCATACACCGCGCGCGACCGAGCACATCAAAGAGATGCTCGAGCTGATAGACCGGCTGATGCAGCGCGGCATTGCATACAAGGCCGCTGACGGCTCGGTGTATTTCAGCATCGAAAAGTACTGCGCAACCGGCAAACGCTATGGGCAATTGCTGAATCTCGACTTGAGCGCGTTGCGGCCTGGCGAGCGCGTCAGCCGCGACGAATACGCAAAGGAATCAATAGCCGATTTCGCGCTTTGGAAAGCGCGTGTACCGGAGGATGGTGACGTGTTCTGGCCTAGCCCTTGGGGTGACGGCCGGCCAGGCTGGCACATCGAGTGCAGCGCAATGAGCATGAAGTGGCTCGGGCCGAGCTTCGAGCTGCATTTGGGCGGCGAGGATTTGATTTTCCCTCACCACGAGGACGAAATCGCGCAGAGCGAGGGTGCGGAGTTGCAGCCTGCTGGGAGGCGCTTCGTCAAATACTGGCTCCACGGCGCACACCTGCTGGTTGAAGGGCGGAAAATGAGTAAATCGCTCGGGAACTTCTTCACGCTGCGCGATTTGCTCGCCAAAGGATACACAGGCCGCGAGATCAGGTACGCGCTACTGAACGCGCACTACCGCGAGACTTACAATTTCACGCTTGAAGGGCTCCAAGCGGCCCGGGCTGCGCTCGGCCGGATCGATGAATGCGTGGCCAAGCTCACCGAAATAGCGGGCGCCGCGCCGGCTGCCGGTTCAGTGCCGCAGGAGGAGACCGCGTTCCTGAAGAAGTTCACCGAGGCAATGGACGATGACCTGAACATTTCAGCCGCTTGGGCCGTCGTATTCGA
>JANWZY010000030.1:3654-15808 GCA_025061935.1 Verrucomicrobiia bacterium | reverse complement strand
ACCGGGCTAAACCTCGGCGCTGATGAAATGGCGGCGAAATATGCGGGCTGCGATTCCGGTTTACTTATCTGAATTGCCCCATAAACTTCTCGCGCATGGACCTAGCCACAGCATTCAGAAACGCCGTTTCGGGTCGGGAGGGCAAACCGGCCCTTTTCTGGGGTCAGTCAGAATTCTCGTACGCAGATTTATGGGCGCATTCTGTCCGGGTTGCACGAGCGCTCCAGCATGAATACAGAGTGAGGCCAGGCGACAGGGTCGGGTTGTGGCTTAAGAACTGTCCCGAGTTTGTGCCCGCGTTTTTTGGGGTATTGATGGCCGGCGGTGTGGTAGTGCCGATAAACTGCTTTCTCAAGCCCGACGAAATATTGTTCATTCTTCAGAACGCGGGGATTCGAGTGCTCATGACCGACGCCCAGTTGGCTGAGCATTTCGACGCTGTCAAATCGGGTCGTCCGGAGCTTGAATTTTTCCGTACGGACACGTTGTTCAGCGGGGGAGCGCCGGTTGACATTGGTCAGGCTTTGCGTGCCGGGTTCGTGCGGCGTTCGGATTCTGATCTAGCTGTGATTATTTACACTTCGGGCACGACGGGCCGGCCCAAAGGCGCCATGCTTTCGCATGGGAACCTGTTACATAACGTCAACAGTTGCAGGATCGCGCTAGGTGCGATTGATGCGGACCGGTTCGGTGTGGTGTTACCGCTGTTCCACAGCTACATGATCACCGTGGGATTGCTTCTGCCGTTATTTGCGGGCGGCTCGATAGTATTGGTCAGGTCCGTTCATCCGCTTAAGAATGCGCTTGCTGAGCTTGTGCAGCGCCGTGCAACGATTTTGCCTGCGTTTCCGCAACTCTACCGTGGTTTGGCGAGTGCGCCCGGCGAGCTTACCCTGCCCTTCCGCATCTGCATCAGCGGTGCGGCGCCGTTGCCCGTTCAAGTGCTCAGAGATTTCGAGTCGAGGTTCGGGATACCGTTGATCGAAGGCTACGGGTTGAGTGAGGCGTCGCCTGTGGTATCGCTAAATCCAGTGAATGGCCCGCGCAAGCCTGGCTCGATAGGTGTTCCGATTTACGATGTCGAGGTGAGCGTCCAGGACGATCATGGCAACATTTTAGGGCCGGGCGAGGTCGGCGAGATCTGTGTGCGCGGTGGCAACGTTATGCTCGGGTATTGGAACGCGCCCGAAGAGACTGCACAAGCGTTCAGGAACGGTTGGTTATTGACCGGCGATGTGGGCTATAAGGACCAAGACGGGTATTTCTACATTACTGACCGCAAGAAGGACATGTTGATCGTGCATGGGATGAATGTGTATCCGCGCGAGATCGAGGAGGTCATTTATCAATTCCCTGGCGTACGCGAGGCTGCTGTAGTGGGAATGCCGGATCCGCGTCGTGGCGAACAGCCGGTCGCTTTTGTTGCGCCCGAAGAAGGTGTGACCTTACAGACCGAGACGCTGAAACTTTTCTTGAAATCGAAGTTGGCAGATTACAAGGTACCCAACCGTATTCACTTTGTGCCCGCGTTGCCGCGGAATGCCACAGGCAAGGTCGTCAAGCCCGTGCTGCGGCAATGGCTCCAAGAGAAGTTTGTCGCTTAGATGGCCAACTGGTGGCAATCAATTGTCCCGCTGCAGAATTCGCATTTTGCCTGAGCCGTAGATTTTGAGCTGCGGATGATGATAACCCCTCGCTTGTTGCCGGGTTGTCTGTTGCCGTTTCAACGGCATTCCGGTTCTGCGTTAGGACACCCGAAGCGGTCCTAAGGGCTGGTCCTAGCGCGTTCAACCTGCTGAAAGTCAAGCGCTAACTAATTGGACATGCGCTCTTGAAGCCAAGTTGCTCATTAGCAGGAAGATTTGGATTTTGCCAAGAGTTGAGGTTACGGCGCTCCGGCCCCGGCGTGTTGTCTTACGCGGGGCAGATTTGATGTAAGCGTTTGATAATGAGCTAGTTGCGTTGTCTCGGGCGCTGTTTAAAAGCGGGTTTTCTTGACGTTCGGGCTGGCGGGTCTGTAATGTAACTGAACTCCAGCAAATGCGCGTGGCGAATATTGTTTGTTGCATGTTGGATGACGCGTCGTATGGCGGAAGGCTATTGTGTAAAGTGCAAGGCTCGGAAAGAGATTGCCGAGGCAACTGAGGAGACAATGAAGAACGGGCGGCGCGCGATTAAAGGCAAATGCCCGTCCTGTGGTACGATCATGTTCAAAATTTTGGGCGGTAAATTACAGGCTGGGCCCACTGTGGATACTCCCCAGGCGCGCCCAGCCGGCATGCAGTGAACGCTTAGGATGTCCATGGCTGAAGAACTCGCATACGTAATCATAACTCCCTATTCTTTGTTCAAGTCCCGGACCGGCGGAATTCTTAGCCGGTTGCTAAGCCGCACAGGATTGGAACTTGCGGCTGCGCGCATGTTCGCGCCAAGCGCGGAGCTGATTCGGGCTTACGCGGACTTGGTTGTTTCACCTGACGACCCGCAGCCGCGGATCGTTCAGGAGCTGATAAGGGAGTACATTTTGACCAGGATGGGGCCTGACCCGAACACCGGGCGTAGGAGGCGCGTGATGATGCTTATTTTGCGCGGCGAAGACGCTGTGCGCAAGACGCGGGCCGTGGTTGGAGACTTCAGCCTCGACAGGCATGGCGGTCAAACGATCCGGGACACATACGGGGATATAGTGTCTGACGGCAGCGGCAATGTGAGGTATTTCGAGCCGGCAGTGCTGGCTGCGCCTACTGCCAAGGAGGCCGAGGTCAAGCTCAAACTATGGGCACGGTATTCGGACACCGACGGTGGTCTGCTCGAAAATGTGATCGCGTACCAGCCTGGCGAAGTACCGGAGCGGACACTTGTGCTGTTGAAGCCTGACAATTTCAGGTTCCCGACGGGCCGGCCGGGGAACATGATCGACTTCTTTTCGCGCACCGGGCTATACATTGTAGCCATCAAGGTCCAGCGAATGAGTGTTAGCCAGGCGGAGCGATTTTATGCGCCTGTGCGTGAAACGCTCTGCAGAAACCTGAGAAACGTTGTGGAGATGCGCGCCAAAGCGGTGTTGGAACGCGAATTGTCGTGTCCGATTCCCGCCGAGCAAACCAGACAGTTGGGGGAAATCCTTTGCCCGCTGGTAGCGGCGAGCCAGTTCGACAATATTGTGAAATTTATGTCCGGGCGCGCGTTATCCGAATGCCCGCCTGAACTACGCGACGCACCAGGCACCGAGAAGTGTATAGCGCTGGTGTACGAAGGCGTGGACGCGGTGCGGAAGATTCGCGATGTGCTCGGGCCGACCGACCCGTCCGTGGCCCCGCCGGGTTCAATCCGCCGCGAATTCGGCCAGACAATTTTGGTTAATGCGGCGCATGCGAGCGATTCGGTCGAGAGCGCGCAGCGTGAAATGGAGATCATCAACATCCGCGAGAACAACTTTAAGCAACTGGTGGAAGAATTCTACGGCGGCCTTTGACCGTAACCACTTAAGGGATAGGTTTTGCGCGGTTTGGCCGGGCACACGTCTGACGGCTGGCAAAAGGTCCTTTACCCAAAGCACGAATATGAAAGCCTCGTATGACGAGCCTCGCCAGGTTTCATTCGCCATCTATTGCGCGTGCGCCAGCGCAGCCGCAAGGTGGGCGCGTGTTTTGTGACTTTTTTGCCGCGGCACAGCGCCGAGTCCCGTCTGTATGGCCATAAAGCAGCTTACCGAGGAACAGGTACGCACCTGGACACTCCAGCAGAAAGACCGCTGGTGGTACGAAAACGTGTGGCGCGGCGACATGCCGCAATTGACAGTGCGCTCGGCCACGACCGGCATGTGCTTGGGGGGAATTTTGTCGCTAACCAATTTGTATGTCGGGGCCAAGACCGGCTGGACGTTGGGTGTGGGCATCACTTCGGTGATTCTTGCATATGCGATGTTCAAACTCCTCGCCAGGGCGGGCCTTGCCAAGGAGTTCACCATTCTGGAAAACAACGCGATGCAGTCCATAGCCACTGCAGCGGGCTACATGACCGCGCCGCTTATTTCGAGCCTCGGCGCATACATGCTTGTCACCAACACGGTAATTCCAATGGCGTGGACAATTGTTTGGCTTTTTGTGGTCGCGCTAATGGGCGTGTTGTTTGCGTTCCCGCTCAAGCGCCGGTTTATCAATGACGAACAGCACCCGTTTCCTGAGGGCCGTGCCGCTGGTATTGTAATGGATGCACTGCACTCTGGTGACGCAGCCGAAGGCATGTTTAAGGCCAAAGTGCTCGTGTGGTCAGGCGCACTTTCGGCTTTGGCCAAATTGATGCAGAGCCACGCGATCATGGCGAAGCTCAAACTCGGGTTTATGGCCATACCCGAGTACTTGGACGGCTGGATTTACAAATTCGCCACGCTCAAAGTTGGCGGCGTGGACCTGCGCGAGCTGACCGTTCGGCCCGATACCGACTTCGTGATGATGGCTGCTGGCGGATTGATGGGCATACGTGTGGGCGTGTCACTGATGATCGGTGCGTTAATTAACTACCTTATTTTGGCGCCGTACGGCATTGCACTCGGCGATGTGCAAGGCCGTGTTGGCCCCGACGGAAGTGTCCACTACGGTTTCCGCGCCATTACGGCTTGGGCGTTGTGGGGCGGCGTCGCCATGATGACCACTGCATCGCTGTTGGCTTTCTTCGCTAAGCCGCGAATCCTGCTCAGCGCGTTCCGCGGTCTGTTCCGGAAAAAGGCCAACGCCGAAGAAGATATTCTCCGGGACATCGAGTTGCCGATGCGCGTGTTTGTGATAGGCATTCCAGTGGTTGGTATTGCGCTCGTGTTGCTGGCGAACCAGTTTTTCGGTGTCAAAATTTGGCTTGGGGCTCTAGCAATACCGCTGGTGTTCATTTTCACACTGATTGGTGTGAACTCGACCGCGCTCACCTCGATCACGCCCACTGGCGCAATGGGCAAGTTGACCCAGTTGACCTACGGCCTGCTCGACCCCGGCAACATTAAGACCAACATCATGACGGCCGGGATCACTGCCGAGGTCGCCGGCAACGCATCGAACCTGCTGATGGATATCAAGCCCGGGTACATGCTTGGTGCTAAGCCGCGCCTTCAAGCTATAGGGCACGTGCTCGGGATCATTGCGGGCGCATGTGTGGCTGTGCCAGTGTTTTATTTGGTGTTTCTTAAAAACGGGCCGGCGGGCCTCATCTCGGATCAATATCCGATGCCCGCGATCAACATTTGGAAAGCGGTCGCCGAGGCGTTGACTCAGGGTTTGTCGAACCTGCCGGTGTCGGCGCGCTGGGCCGCGTTGTTCGGCGCACTGCTTGGGCTCCTGCTCGAGCTCATACGGCTCGCCACCAAAGGCCGGTTTTGGCTCTCGCCTGTCGGTGTCGGGCTGGCGGCGGTGATCCCGTTCAATACGTGCCTTGCAATGTTTCTTGGCAGCCTCTTTTTCTGGTTGGTGGGCAAGCTGTTCACCAGGCCCGGGTCGGCCGGCAACCGCATCCTTGTGCAAAACCAGGAACCCATCTGTGGCGGGGTCATTGCGGGGGGCGGTTTAATGGGCATCATTGTAATCATAATCGAGAACTTTATCCTGAGCCGGTGAGAGAAGCGCCGAGCACGCCTTGCATTTGTGAGTCCAGCGGCTACTGGCATTTGAGTTGCGCGCACGATACTCAGATTGCGGCGTTGTTCAACAACTTCCACACGCGCAATGTTTCGGTTACGCTCCAGGCTTGGGCGTCGCAGCCGCGTGGCGTATGTGGGGCGTCGCCATCGAGAATTTCGGGGATGTGCCCCAGGCAACCCTTAGTCATTAGCTCCGCCACGCTCGCCAAATAACATCGTGCTGCGTGTACAGCCTCGGGCGCAAAATTCCATGCGCGTGCCAGGGCCTCGCAAAAGACAGGCAGGCTCCACGTCCATGCAGTGCCGTTATGATATGCAGGTTTGCGGCGCGTGTCTTCGTCACCTTCGTACCTGCCCCAGTACGGCTCGGTGGGATTATTCAGTAGTTGTCCATCTCTTCCATAGATTGGCAACGGGACAGCAACCGGCAATGGCGCAAGGGACCGTACTGCGCTTGGGAAAACATATTAATTATTTGAATCATGGAGCGCGCGCCGCGCGCGCGTGTCCGTGAGGACTCCGAGACTGATCGCGAGCAGGAAATTGCTGCGGAGCGCGTCGTCTTGCACAGCCTTTACTGCTGGTTCGCCAGGCTTGGCAAGCAGCACGTCTGCGAAATACCCTTTCCGCTCGAGCCAGTAGAGCGTGTTCAGAGAGTCGCATGCGCGCGCCGCAAGTCGGTTCCAGTCGTAACCGCGCTGCGGCAGATCGAGCCGTGCAATCAACCGGAGCAGCCGTATCCATAGCGCTTGGATCTCGATCGGATACCCCTCACGCGGTGTGCAGGCAGGGAAGCTGGTGTCCATCCAAGTAAAATGCGCAGGGCTCCAAACCAGGCACGAGTCTGGGTCCACCCGTATGCCGTTTGGCGTGCCGTTGATGTAGTTTGCTGCAATGTCCGCAAGCACATCTGCCACCGTAAGTTCAGCTTTACCAATGCGCGTATGATAGAAAGCATCACCGAGTACATCGGCGGCCGCCTCGCACGCGATTGCGAACCATAGCGGTGCGTCGGACGTGTCACGGTTTGTGGCCATTTCGCCCGCCAATGCGTTCGGGAGTGTGCCGTTTTCTTCCAGGCGTGCAAATGTGAGGAGCAGTTGTTTGGCTTCGTCTATGAGGCCGGCAGCAATTAATCCGCGCGCGCAGATGAGCGCGTCGCGGCCCCAGTCCAGGAACCACGGGTACCCTGCAATGATCGTTTTGCCGCCATTGCGCCTGACCACGAACGCGCGAATTGCGCGGGTCAGTTGCGCCTCGATCGAGTATGCAACGTCTTGTGTGGCAGGTCTGCGTTTTTCGATCTCGAGGCTGGCGTGTGAAGGGTCTTCAGATTCGGCCGTGACCACAACCGTGACAGTTGCGCCTGGCGGTAACGGCAACTCGAACCAGCCGGGGCTATATGCGTCACCGCTTGCGATCAGGCCTCGGGTAGCCTCCACAGGGTGTGGTATGTTCTGGCACCATTCGGGCTGCGGGTGGTACTCGCCCGCTGAACTGAATGCGCGGAGCTGTCGGTCGGGTGCAGGCGCAAAAATGAATCCCGGCCTGTCCGGCAGCGGTTGTGTGTGCGTAGTGAAATGGTATTCTGAACCTGCGTTGCGTTGCGTTTCCCAGTGGAAATTCCTGTCTTCGATGTCGAGTCGGACTGTCAACCGCACGTCTGCTTCTGGGGGCAATTGTTTACCTACAGCGCGCTCGGGGCTGGGACGGCTGAACTTGAACACGGTCGTGTTCGCGCCCTCGAGCATGTCTGCAACCATGCACACTTGTACCGTGCGCGCGTCTCCAGCGTTAGCAACGAATTCCCATACTGCTGGCGGGCCTGGCTCGAATGCGGCGAGGTTACGCCCGTCTAACGGAGAAATGAACCCGTCGGCATTAACCCACACGCGTATCCTTTTGACAAACACGTGTCTGTCCACCGGCACCCGCGGGTGCAGGTTCGCGGCCAGGACGCAATCATACTTCGACCTGATACTGCCCAGGTCCACGCGTATTTGTGCCATGCCGCCGATCCCGTTTGTGAGCAACGCTAATGCATCATCCGGGGGGGCATAAAACCTGGCCGGGAACAGTGGGCTGGGATCAACAAACCTCAGTTCTGCGACTACACGTTTAGGCTCGGCCCCGTACCGTTCCAATTCAAGTGACCCGACGGCACTCAGCGCGTATGGGCCGAAACAAGCCACGTGCCCGCTGGCAGTGGGTACTGATTCGACATGCACAGGTAACTCACCTACAACGTCAAGCTTGAGCACAGCCCGGAACGGCACGTCGTCGTGTATCAACAACCAGTGCTGTGCCGGTACAACCGTAATCCGCCTGCAGTCTGAGGGCCTCCACGTGACCACCTGTGGATAGGCTGTCCCGTGCGTATATTCTTCGATAAGCTGAATGAGTGCGTTTGGGTCCCCTACCCTGCTTGCCGCTGCTGCAGCGGCCAGGAAAACTCGCGGTGACTGGTCAACTTGCGCGGCGAGCCATTGCCAGTCGAGGTCGGGCATTTGTTCGATCGGCATTGTGCGCGCCAGTGCTCTAATCGCCCAGGCAGCTTGTGCGCGCATGCGCCGGTATGCGCCGCCACTCAGCCCTTTCGGTGCCGGTGCGGCAGCTAGGCAATAGCTCGCTGCGGGGGGTAGCACGAACCTAAGTGTGCCGTCATCTATGCGATTAATTTCGGGTAGCGCTTGGCCAAGTAAGTCGAATTTAAGCTCGCCCATGCCCGCGAGTGCTTTAGGCGCAATCGCGATGGTTTGGGGATTCGATGTATCAGTGTTCACGAGCACGAGCACGGAATCTTTGCCTTCGGCTGAATCCCGTCTCAGTGCTAGCACTGCTGAGTCAACCGGGCTGAGGCGGGTGAGTCTTGCCCCGTCGAAGAAACACGGATGATTTGCGAGCAACCAATTGAGGCGCGCGAGTTCGGCGACCAAATTGTCGGGGTTCCCCCAAGCGAGGCCAGTTATGGCATGCACGTCTATTTTCTCACGCGCGAGCCATTCGACGCCGCAAGTGAAGCCGAAACCGCCGGTCACACTTGCTAGGGCGCAAAGCCGATTCCGGAGGAGCGACCACGTCCGGCCTTGCGCTGCCAACCGGTTGTTATCGTGTGTCTCGCTGTAATGCACGTACAGTCCCAACCGCTGGCTTTGGCGCAAGGCGTAATCGAGGTAGGTCGCCACGTCCCGGCCCGAGTAGTTCTGGAACAGCTCGCTGTATGCCCATTGCATTCCGCCTTCTGTCAGCAGCAGTTCCGTGGCTTCCCATGACCCGCCGAGGCCTTCCAACAGAAAAACTGTCTCTGGGAACTCCTGCCTGACCCGTGCCACTATGTATTGCCACGCTGGCACGGGTACCTTGTACCCTGCGTCGCACCTGAACCCGTCCACACCGCGCCGGCACCAAGTGAGAAACACTTCTGCAAGCTCATCCCAAAGCGCCACGTTATCGTGTTTCAACTCGACCAGGTCCTCCCAAACCACGCCCCAAGCGCCTGGACTGAGGAACTGGCCATCGTGTGTGCGCATGAACCACTCCGGGTGATTTTCTTGCATGACCGAGCCCCAGCCGGTGTGGTTGATCGCGATATCGAGGAACAGCCTGCCGCCGCGCGCATGCACTTCATATGCAAGTTCACGGAACTGGTCCACGCCGGTGGTGCGCCTGTCGAACTCGACCAGCGCCGGGTCAATACCCGTCAAGTCGAGGCTCGCATACGGGCTGCCGATCCGGCCCAGCCGCGCGTAAGTTGTCGGCGTTGGATTGACCGGTAGCAAGTGGAGTATTTTGCAGCCGAGCACACCGAAAATGTGGTCCAAGTGCGCGGTTAACTCGCGCAGTTTGCCCGATGGCGGTATGACCGTGTACCCCTGTTGGTCAAGTTGACGCAATTGCGCTTCCAGCGGTTCGGCTTTGGCGAACATCAAATGCTTCGCGCGGCCGAACAGGCGGACAAACGCGCAGTAAATCGTATTGCCCGTGCGTGTGTAATCGGGATGCACGGAGACGCCCACATCCGGGCCTTCCGGCCAGTGTTGCCACCCGCGCGTGTCCAATGCGTAAGGCTTGGCTTTGAAAAACCCGACTTCGGTCAACGGCAGTGTTACAATCCACTCGTTGCCCTGACGCGTCATTGGTATATCGCGCCAGGATGCGCCTGCGGGCGGCAGGTGCCTGGCGTGGGCCTCGACGTATTCTTTAAGCAGCGTTTTGCCGCGCCCAATATTGGTGCGCAAGCGCGCTGACCAGCCAGGTGGCAGAATCCGCCCGTGCGCATCACGTAGGCTGAATCTGACCCGGTCGCCCACGTACCGGACCAGACGTTCACCCGGCCCAGGTTCCATCAGTGGAACGAAGCTTTCCATTACTTAGCGGCGTTGCTTTTCCAAACGCGCATCGTTTTTGGGCCAAGATTGGCACGAGCGGGGCAGTTTGCAATCCGCAATGGCGGTTATGCGGCGCGCCCCGGCTCGCGTTAAACCGACTTGCTTTATTCGCTCGGCTCGGCGACTCTTATGCCGATGTCCTTGTTTGATCAACCATTGGCGGCCCCAGCGGAACCGGTCACGTTGACGCCGAAGCAGATTGAACAATTGAACTCGAAGCTGTCGGCCATGCGGCATGATATTGCCAATCACCTAACGGTGATTGTGACTGCGGCCGAAATGGCGGCCAACACATCCGAGAAGGCGAGGCATCACCTTTCACTGCTCTTTCAGCAAGTTCCCAGGATCAAAGATGCGGTTAACGCATTCACCACCGAATTCGAGACTGTGTTCGGCATCAGACGTTCATGAGGTAGCATGTCCTTGTTCCCGTCATACTACACGGCGCGGTTGTGCGAAAACCGTCCCGAGCCTTCGGCACGCTTTTGGTTGGCACGTTTTGCACGCGCCCGGAAAATTTTCACCCAAACGTGGTAACGTGTGCCCATGACCGGCACGTGTTGCTAACTCAATAACGGGTCAAGCACTCTGCAAGTTCACGATGCGACTGCCTCCCTCACTTACTGCGCGAATTGCTGCCCATATTGTGAAACAAAAGCTTCGCGGCGCGAGGCGTTTTGCAATTGTGTTACAGCTTGAGCCGACTCATGCCTGCAACCTGAGTTGCGAGGGATGCGGCCGTATCCGCGAGTACGCCGAAGCGCGCGGTCAGGCTTTGACATTGGAAAAGTGTGTGGCAGCAGCGGACGAGTGCGGCGCACCAATGGTCTCGATTTGCGGCGGCGAGCCGCTGCTTTACGAGCATATTGAAGAGTTGGTAGATGCGCTGCTGCGCCGGGGCCGCATCGTGTTCATTTGCACCAACGCCCTACTAATGCGGCGCAAGCTGTGCGATTACTTGAGCACCGTGTACCAGGCTGCGGATCCGTCCCACGAGTTGCTTATCAGCCGGTTGCTCAGGGAAAACCTGATCACTGAAGATCACGCCGAAACGATACGTCGCGGCGCGCGCGCGGCGCAGTCTCGACCTGCCATTCGCCCTGCGAAACGGCTGTTTTGGAATGTGCACCTAGACGGGTTAGAACGCACGCACGACGCAGTTGTGGGCCGTCCAGGGGTGTTCAAAGAAGCCGTGCGCGCGATCAGGCTCGCCAAAGCGCTCGGGTTCCAAGTCACGACTAACACGACCGTTTATCGGCATACGGACGTGGCTGAACTCGAGCAGTTGCTCAAGTTCCTTTCACAACTTGGCGTGGACGCGCACACAATTTCGCCGGCGTACGATTTCGACGCGGCCAAGCATAATTTGCTCACGCGCGCGGGCAAAGACCCGGCAGAGGTATTCCTGACCCGGGCGCTGATACGCGAAAAGTTCGCCCGAATACTGCAATGGGCAGAACAGTTTAACATTCTCGGTACGCCCGCATACCACGAATTCCTGGCCGGGATGCGCGAGTTGAGGTGCGCGGCCTGGGCGATCCCGACCTACAACGTCAAGGGGTGGAAGGCGCCTTGCTACTTAATCACCGACGCGCATTATCCGAGCTACGAGGAAATGCTACAAAAGGTGGATTGGGACCGGTATGGCGTAGTTGATGGTGTCGTGCGCGACGAGCGTTGCCGGAACTGCATGGTCCACTGCGGCTACGACCCGAGCGGCGCGCTCGGAATTGATTCTAAGCCCGGCGATACTTGGAAAAACATCAGGTCAGTTTTACGGCAGCGCACGAAGTTTCACGACGCCGGCCTGATGATTGATTGAATCCGGGCGCACCCTGAATGTGGCTGGCCCAAAGCAGGGCGCATCCAAGGTTGGTCAATCCGATTGGCTAATGGGGGCGCGATCCCAAGTCATGCTCGAGCGCTGCACATGCCCATGTAATGTTGGCGCGATTTACGTATTTTCTCGATTGATGCGCTTGCTTTCGGGCATGATATGCCGGCTCTTGACCGCGCGCTCGGGGGTTGCTTGATCCGGGGTGCGGATCACTTTGGCGGCGGCGCGTCCGCGCGCGCATCGCGCTGGGCCGCAGCGTGTATGACAAACTTAGCCTTCTTCGGATTTAGCAGGTCCACCACT
>JANWZY010000030.1:0-3644 GCA_025061935.1 Verrucomicrobiia bacterium | reverse complement strand
CAAGTTCAGGCAGCGCGCGCGTACAAGGTCGTCTGCGAACGTTGTCAGCACGATCACGACGCACTCCGGGCGCTCGCGCTTGAACATACGGATCAGGTCGAATCCGCTTATGCCCGGCAACCGCAGGTCAAGCAATACGACGTCCGGCCGCAGAGCCACAAACATCTGGCATCCTTGAAGGCCATTTTCGGCGCAGCCCACAAGCTCGATCGCTTCGTTTTTGCTTGCCAGTTTGGCCAATTGTTCGCGAACGATGGGTGAGTCCTCGATCACCATCAGGCGCATTCGCCGCCTGGCGTGGGCCGCGCGGCTCGGCATCGCTTGCCCCTTAGGTTCACAGCTTTTCGCGCGCGCAGTCGAGCCGTTCTTCGACCCAGGCCCTTGTTCAAAGTTGCTTTGCATGACTCACTTTTACATGCGCATGCGGTCGGAAACAGGTGGTGAATTTCCGGTTTTGCCGTCGGCTCGGGGAACGAAGCGCCTGTAGGCAAATTGACCGACAAATTTCCTTGGCCCTACGTGTAGATGTGGCGGGTCAAAGCTGCCTTCGGGCATTTATTAACACACTGCAAGTGGGACGACATCCGGGCCCACACTCTTTGCCAGGGCAAGGAGCGCGCACCCTGCAGCACTATATTGGGCGGGGCAACGTGAGCTTTGTCTCAGGGGTTAGCGCAGGTCGGGCAGCTTAACTTTTGTGGTCGAGTAACTGTAGGATTTGATCGAGTCCCGAGGATTTGTCGAAAAAGTGGTCTGCGCCAAGCTTGAGGCAACGTTCGCGTGTGTTCTCGTCGGCAAGGCACGTGAGCACGATCACCTTGCACTCTGGCCGCTCGCGTTTGATCGTGGGCAAGATGTCGAACCCGCTTAACCCGGGCAATTGGAGGTCAAGCAGCACTACATCCGGGCGCAACGCGATCAGCATTTCCACCCCTTGCACTCCGTTTTCGGCGCAGCCGACCACATCAACGGTGTCGGCCTGTTTGATCAGGTTCACCAGCCGTTCGCGAACGATCGGAGAGTCCTCGACGATCAACACGCGCGGTTTGCGCTCGAACTTGTGAATGCGCGGAGCGACATGTGGCTCGATTTTACTCCAATCCGCCGAGTGCGGTTTATGCATTGTTCTTTCTCCCTTTTCCATAGCGCTTGCTTTTCCGTTTTGACGCAAACTTGCACCCGGTTTGATTCCCAACAAGTTGGTCAGATTCGCTTTCCGTTGTCCGCAGTTGCGCAAGCCGGGTTGTCGGTAATTTCACTTACGCGAAACTCCGGACAAGAGCCCTAGCCCGCTGCGCGCTTTAATTCGGTCTAATCCGGCCCGAGCGCGCCAGAATTCTTTTCCTAAAACTGTTCGTGGAGACATTCAAAAATGGTCCGGCACAACTCGTCCGGCCTATACGGTTTGTTCAAAAAACGGACACCTTTACGGCGCAAGAAGCTGGTGTCCGGCGCGGCGCTGTAACCACTCGTGAAAACGATTCGCAAGTGGCGGAACTGCGCCAGGAGGCGTTCGGCAAGCTCGAACCCGTTTATTCCCCCGGGCATGATGACGTCAGTGACCAACACGTCAATGGACCCCGAATGCGCGGATACAACACGAATAGCGTCCGGGCCGCAACGCGCCTCGAGGACGCGGTACCCGGCACGCTCGAGCACAGCGCGAGAGACCTCGCGCACGCCGTCTTCGTCTTCGACCAGCAGCACGGTCTCGTTGTTCCCTTGACAAATCTGGAGCGAGTCGGCCGGGCCGGGCGTCGGTTGCCTCTGGGTTGAAATTGGCAGGTACACATGGAATGCGGTACCTTTGCCCGGTTGCGAGTCAACTTCGATCCAACCGGAATGTTGCCTGACTATGCCATACACCGTGGCCAGGCCGAGGCCTGTACCTTTGCCAGGTTGTTTCGTGGTGAAAAAAGGCTCGAAAATGTGGGGCAACACATCCGGGGGTATGCCGTGCCCGGTGTCTATTACACTCAATCGCACGTGCGGCCCCCTTGATGCTTGGGGATGTGGTTGTGTAAAGGCTGCATCGACATCCACCCGTTGGGTCTCGATTCTAAGGCGCCCACCATTTGGCATTGCGTCGCGCGCATTCACGACGAGATTGATGAGCAATTGCTCGATCATGCCTGCATCGGCGCGGATCAGGAGCGGCTCCGGCGCATAACGGCATTCGAGCGTTATATGTTCGCCTATGAGCCGTTCGAGCATGCTCACCAACCGCTCGATGACCTGGTTCAAATCCAGTGTCTGCAATTGCACGTGTTGCTTGCGTGCGAATAAGAGCAGTTGACGGGTCAGGTTCGCCCCGCGCTCGGCAGCTTGTGAGATCTGTTTCAATGATTTCAGGGCGGAGGGATTACACATCATTTCGGCTTGGAGTAGGTGCGCGTGCCCCTGAACAATCGCCAGGAGGTTGTTAAAATCATGCGCTACGCCAGCCGCCAATTGACCGAGCGACTCGAGCTTTTGCATCTGGCGCAGTTGCGCCTCGAGTGCGATGCGTTCGGTTATGTCGCGCGCGTTGACAATTACGCGGCGAGGGCCGCGTTGAGCAGCCTCGAGCTTAGCCTTTGCCTCGAATGTACGCCATGAGCCGTCGGCGTGCCGGATTCGCAACGTTTCTACCACGAACGTCCCACCCTCTTCGACCGTACGCTGCAACGCAGCGCGCGCACGCTCCGTGTCTTCCGGATGGATGAACTCCAGCACGTTTTTGCCGGCTGCCGCGCTTATGTCGTAGCCAAGGATGCGCGAGGCCGAAGGGCCAAGGTAGAAGATTGTCCCGTCCGGGTTCAGTTCTGCAACAATATCGGAGGTGTTTTCAACAATGGACCGGAAATGCTCCTCGCTCAGCCGCAGCTTCTCCTCCATTTGCTTGCGTTCGGTTATGTCCCGGCACACGCAAAAGATGTATTTTCCGCCGCCAAGCGTCACTGCATTCGTGCTGACTTCGACGTCGAAGACAGACCCGTCCCTTCGCTTGTGGCGCGTCTCGAAGTGGTCGCCGGACGAATCCACTGCGCCAATCATTTCGAGCAGTCGTTCCTGTGGCCATTGCGCGTCCCAATCCCACACATGCAGTTGACGCACTTCTTCGGGTGTGTAACCGAGCATCTGAGCGAATTTGCGATTCGCCTCGAACACTTTCCCGCGCCCGTCAATGATAACAATGCCGTCGCGCGATCCGTCCATCAGCATGCGCCGCAATTGGACTTCATGCGCCAGGGCCGCCTCGGCCTGCTTTTGATCGGTGATGTCGGATATGTAACCTTCTAAGGCTTGGAGGTTGCCTTGCTCGTCGAACACGCCCCTGCCCTGCTCCAGTACCCATTTGATCTGGCCTGCTGCAGTGCGGATACGATATGCGACTTGGAACAGGCTTTTGGTGGCCACCGCGGCCTCGACCGCTTGGCGCACCGACGCACGGTCTTCTTCAAGAATCAATTCGTTGTAGCTGATGCGTCTGTTGTCCACCAACTCGTCCGGATCGTATCCTGTTAAAGCCTGCCCACCCTCGCTTACAAATTTCATTGTCCAATGCGCGTCGTTTTCGCGCCTATAAACCATCCCTGGCAGGTTCGAGATCAAGGTAGCGAGCTGGCGTTGGCTTTCTTTCAATGCCGCCTCGGCCGCCTTCT
>JANWZY010000309.1 GCA_025061935.1 Verrucomicrobiia bacterium | reverse complement strand
CCTTTCAAGATGCTCGAACGACTCCGTTCACGCTAAAGCGTGCACACCCAAAGGCCATTGGCTTTGGGCCTGCCCCATAGCCGATTGCGCCCCCCAATCGTGCTGCCGTGCCCAAAATAGGCCGGAGCACACGTGCATCTCCCAAACCCCGGAAGGCCGATACACCTATAGCAGCCCCGTACCAGTGGTCACAAACACAAAAACCAAATGAGTCCCAGAAGGGACGACAAAAACTGCACCCCGCCATCCCTGCCGCGCAGCCGAATCTCCGATATGGCCCGGTCGCACACGATTCCCGCGCACCAGACACAGACTTGGATCATGACTTGACTCTGGCATCCCTGACGTGACTTCGGTGCGCGTGGCGTATCCTTTCGCTAGCCACTGACGCGGTGAGCTACAGTCTGGCCTGCCTCGTGCGCTTCGTCCACCAAGCGATACCCAACCCACGTCTGACACCGTTTATCAGCCGCTTCTACAACCGGCCACAGTTCGACCCGCCAGGTGCACACCCGGCAAATCGCACCGAAGCCAAGGATAACAACGCAGCGATTAAAGTCCGCAAGAGCGACAAACCGTAGCGCGGCTTTCAAAATTTTTGTCCCAGGTGGGACAAAAATTTTGAATTGCGGGGGTTCAGGTCTAGCTTCGGCCCGACACCGTCCCCACGCTGCATGCGCGTTATCGCGATGGACTTTGCGTTTGACCACATTACCGGCCACGAGTGACCAAGTCCTAAAACCCATAAGGAGCGTCAACAGTACGAGCACGGCCCCAAAACCATCCCGGTCATAAAAGAGACGACAGAATGCACCCCACTACGTCCCGACTGCGGTTTAACAAGCGCAGCTTCGTGGCAGCCACCGTGGCTACGTTTGTAAAAACGTCGAATCACCCGCTCACCACTTCCCGTGCCGGCTGCGCTTTGACAAGCGCAGCTACGCAGACATCTGCACAAGCTCCTCAGACCCGACAGAACGCGGCGCCTGCCGCGCAGGCCCACCGATTTAACAAAGCGCCGCTTCGTGCCCACAGACCGATAAATAAAGCACTTCACCATTACGGCATCGCCTCGTGTCGCGGAGCGTCGGGAGTGCGCCAGCTCGCTCGAGCCTATTGCGCAATACGCCAAGTAGTTTCGCCATGCCGCCACAGGCAAATTTGGACGTCCTAACCAAATAAAAGCGCGAGCAAGCCCATGCACACCCGGGGACTGCGCGACGGGTTATGGCCACAGCCGAAACGCTCGCCGGCCGGCCACGCCCGGATCGCGAAGCATTCAGCCTAAAGGCTGGACTACAAACGAAATAACTACGACCCTACATTCATGCGTATGTCCCACACGCCGCCACGTCGGCGTCCTCCACTTGCAGGACTGCGACAGAGCGCAGCGCACCAGCGCGCAAGCTGGGGTATTGCACACCCATCTCATTATCGAGACTCGCAATAGTTAGTAGCAGCTTTTCGTTAACACCGGGCTTCTGCCCGGTAAAAAGCCAGCACCGACACACCAAACCGTTTAAACAGTTATACGCGTGCAAGCCAAGCAGTTAAAACGGCTTGGCGCACCCGCGCCTTCTTCGCACGGCTGGAAAAAATGGGGGAATGATGGAGATGAAAAGCCTTAAAGGGTGATGAACGACCTAACAGGTAAAAGACCTCGAATTGCAGCGCGCGACCCGACTAAAAGTTAAATACCTTTTCCGGCACGTGGACAATGTCGAACGGCTTGAGATAAAACGGCGCTTGCGGCTTGCCCTCCAAGGCCCTCTTAAGGTTCAGCCTATACGTGACCTGTGTACCGTTTTCTATCCGCAGAACTGTGACCGCGCTCGGCCGCGCCCTGGTAAAATCGAACCCGCCGGCTTCCATAATCGCATCGAGCGCTGTGAGCGGCCTGTCCATCGGTATCCTGCCCGGCTTCAACACAGCCCCGGACACATAAACGCTCGCAGATGTCGAAACAATGCCCACAGTCAACTGGTTCACCTTGAGCACGCGCTCATATGCCTGCATCAGCTCTGCTTGAAGCTCCGTGGCGGTCTTCCCCGCCGCTCGGACCGTACCGATCAGGGGCATTGTGATGGTACCGTCAAGCTGGACCTTGACTACAGTATTCAAATTCGTCTCGACCTCGAACATGACGCGAATAACGTCGCCTTCTTGGATTTTTGCGAGCGCGAACTCCCTCGGTATCTGCGCCGCCGCTGCCGCGCGTGCTTCGGCGTCGCGCTGCGCGCCGGCCGCGGGCGGTGGTTGAGCAGGCACGACATACACGGGCGCAAATGCGGCTTTCTGCGGCTGCGATTGGACCGCGCAGCCGGCTGCGCACAAGACCAATATCCCCAGAGCGAGAATGCACGCGCTGTGTGTGCGCGCGCTACTGCTATGCAACCGCAACCCTAAGTCCGGCATCATCATCGCTTTCATAGTCTTGCTTGTTGTTTATCCGCGCCGCCGCCGGTCAGTGCTGCAGCGTTTCCACACCCCTGGTTTGCGTGACCAAGCGTCCACGGCGCTGCCGCTCTCAACACACTAGAACCTGTAGTTTAATGAAAGCACCACGGCGTTCTGCGTGTAGTCCAATCTATCCTCATCCGAGTCGCGCTCTACAAATCTGTAACTTGCGCCGGCGCTTAGCCGCCGCAAAAGCTGGTAGCTCAGGCCCGCGCTCAAGCCGTACCTGTCGAACTTTTCACTATCACCCAATTGCACCGGTTGATCGCCGCGCTGATAAAAAAACCCGAGATTCAATCCGGCGAACCTGTAAAAAGCCCAATTGTAACCATAGTTGACCGACAGCAATTCCATGAACCTACCGCCTAACCAAAAGCTGTAGGTAACGTGCCGCTCGACGACCAGGCTGTGCGTAATTGCTCGCGTGAGGCGGTGCCGCGCGTCTAAGGCGCAATAGTACGATCGAACATCCCCAGAACCGAC
>JANWZY010000308.1 GCA_025061935.1 Verrucomicrobiia bacterium | reverse complement strand
AGTAGCCATTGGCCCAGAAGTGAGCATGTTCTGCCCGAAGCTCGGCCTGTTCACTTCGCTGCGCTACAACTATGAAATAATTGCCGAAGACAGGCTCCAAGGGCACACGATCGCAATCACGTTGACCAAACCGCTCTAGTCCGGTTTCGGAGCTGAGACGTGCGCGGGGCGGCGCCAACCGCCCCCCGTTTTTTTTAAACCGCACCGCCATCGCGCTCACACCGAGTCGCTGCCTCTGAACGCGTGGTGCGAGCAAAGCCCGTACTATTGATGACGGCCAAACTTCGCAAAAAGTGTCTTGACACCACCAGCGATGCGAAATGAACCTGAGCTGCGTGACGCCCGGGAAACGGGCTGAGCCGAGTTTTGCCCGTGAGCGGCGCCGCAGCCGTAGCAAAACCATGTGCGCGTGGCGCGCTGCCGCAGTCTAGACAGCTTGAGTATAAGGCACGGCACGGCTGCAGATGGGCAATTTTTTATTGAGCGCACCGCGCCCAGCAATTACAAACCGGGTGTCAACTTTAACTATGACGCAAGAGCACAACGTACAAAACCGACGGACGGGTCTAAATTCGCCAGCTAATGAAGCAACGACTACTGTGGCGGCCACAGCCCTGGCCAATGGCCAGGCTTGTGCTGTAGAGCCTGGCTCGCGCGCGCCGTCCATCCTCAACAAGGCCAAACAGTTCAAAAGCGCCGCCCAAGCCCGTGCAATGGGCATTTACCCGTACTTCCGCATGATCTCCTCGGCACAAGATACCGAGGTGATTATAAACGGACGCAAGGTGCTGATGCTCGGATCGAATAGCTACCTGGGCCTGACGAACCACCCGAAAATCAAAGAAGCGGCCAAGGCGGCGATCGAGAAATACGGCACAGGCTGCGCAGGCTCGCGGTTCCTGAACGGCACGCTCGACATACACGTCGAGCTGGAAGAAACCCTGGCACGGCTCGTCGGGAAAGAAGCCGTGCTTGTTTATAGCACCGGATTCCAAGTCAACCTGGGGGTGATAAGCGCTCTGGTCGGTAAGGGTGAATACGTGCTCGCAGACAAAAGCGACCATGCCAGCATTGTTGACGGCTGCAACTTGTGCCAGGGCGAATTCATCCGGTTCCCACACCGGGACATGGCCGCGCTCGAGGCGCGCCTTCAAAAAATTGACCCGGACGCGGGCAAGCTGATCGTCGTTGACGGTATATTCAGCATGGAAGGCGACATCATTCAACTGCCGGAGCTGTGTCGGCTCGCCCAAAAATACAATGCAGCCGTGATGGTTGACGACGCGCACGGCATCGGTGTGCTTGGCAAAAACGGCGCCGGCACGTGCAGCCACTTCGGCCTGACAGATCAGGTGCATCTGATCATGGGCACGTTCAGCAAATCGCTCGCGAGTTTGGGGGGATTCATTGCAGCCGACTTCGAAACAATTGACTACCTCAAGCACCACTCGCGTTCCCTGATTTTCAGCGCGAGTATGAGCCCGCCCAACGCTGCAGCGGTCAAAGCCGCCGTCGAAATTATGATTTCCGAGCCGGAACGCATCCAACGGCTATGGCAAAACACGAACAGAATGAAACAAGGGTTGCTCTCGCTCGGGTTCGACCTCGGCGCAACCGAAACTCCGATCCTGCCCGTGTATTGCCGTGACCTGATGCTGATGCTGAGATTCTGCAAGAGGCTCCAGGAGGAGGGTGTGTTCGTCAACCCTGTCATGCCACCCGCTGTGCCGCCCGGGCACGAGCTGATACGCATCAGCCTCATGGCGACACACACCGACAGCCAGATAGACTTCGCGCTCGAAAAGCTCGCCAAAGTCGGGAAAGAGCTAGGACTGATTTAGGAGCTGGCTCCGTGCACGCACCCTGTCCCATGCGTATGCACGGACCAGACAGCCCGAACGCGAATGAAGGTTTTACTTACAGGCGCGACTGGTCTGGTCGGGAGCCACGTGCTCGACCAGCTATGCGCCCGGGGCATCCCCACCGCTGTGCTGGTACGAAAAACGAGCAACCTCCAATTCATAAAACCGCACCTGGACAAAATTGACGTGAGGCAAGGGACAATTACGGAACCCGACACACTGCATGCTGCACTCGATGGCGTCACTCACGTAATACACTGCGCGGGGCTGACCAAGGCGCTCAGAGTCTCGGATTTCTACCGCGTCAACCATATCGGCACGCGGAACGTGGTCGAGGCAGTCAACAGGCGCGCAGGCCAGGTGCAGAGGCTCCTGCACGTATCGAGTCTAGCAGCCGCAAGGCCGGTGAGGCCGGGCGAGCGCCTGCGCGAAGACGACCCGCCCCAGCCGGTGTCGCATTACGGTAAAAGCAAGCTCGCCGGCGACCTCGAAGTGAAGCAGAACTGCCGGGTCGAGTTTGTCATAGTCCAACCGCCGCCGGTCTATGGGCCGCGTGACGAAGGGTTCCTACCGCTGTTTCAAACAATCAAACGACACATTCGGCCCGTGCTTTTCTGCGGCATTCGCGAATTGAGCCTCGTGTTTGCAACCGACCTGGCGGAGGCGATTGTAAACTGCCTACTCCACCCAGCCGCAGCGGGGAAAACGTACTTCGTCGCCAACCCTGAGGTGGTGCCTGCGCACCGATTCGCCAAGCAAATCGCGCGTCACCTAAACACGTGGACGGTGCCCCTGCCCCTGCCAGTGCCGTTGCTGCTGCCGTTATTCGGACTGTTGGAAGCCGTAGCACTGCTCAGCGGCCGCGCCACAATCATGACAAGGCAAAAATACGCCGAACTACGCCCCAGCGCATGGGTCTGCGATACTACCAAGGCGGCGACCGAACTAGGCATTCGTTGCCCGACAACGCTCGACAAAGGACTACCCCTAACTGTCGAATGGTACAGACAACATGGTTGGATATAAACGAAAGCTCCCGGCATACAACTCGATTGTTGTCACAGCTCGACATAGCGGCTGAGGCCGGTCCGC
>JANWZY010000307.1 GCA_025061935.1 Verrucomicrobiia bacterium | reverse complement strand
ATGACGCAAGTCAAGGCAACATTACCAGACCTTCATGTTCGGCGGCGGTTCTAAGCTTTGTGTCGGCGCAGGCGAACTGGAGTTCAGACGCGCTTCCGGATTTCAAGCTCAGCGCGGCGGCCAAGTACAACACCTCGCCCCCACTCAACGCATGTGTGCACACCAGGCGCACAGCTAACTCATGAAGCTCACGCGACGGCAGCAATTCCATCCAGGATTCAGCCTAAAAACTCAGCCGCGCACGCGCCGCGCGCACGCCTGCCGTGTCGAGTACGCCTTCGCGCATCCGCCACTGCAATGCTGATTCGCACTCGCCCGGCGCGGTCCACCAAACGACCATTCCCGGGTCTTGTTCCAACTGCGCGCGGTGTAATTCGGTCTGTTCCTCGATTACCAGCAAGACCACCAGTGAAGAAGTGTCCCAAAAGATCGTGCGCCTTCCTGCGCTCTTCAACCACGGCTAATGAAAACGACTTATTCGCCCGCGACCGCGGTGCGGGCATCCTAAAAAGCTTCCGGACGTCGAGCCCCGGGCCCCTGCGGGGAACAAGCCGCCCTCCTTGTACCAAGCGCGGGCTTACATCCCCGGTCGCATGCAAAGGCACAAGCTGCGCAACGGGCCGGTTCCGCTCCGTAATCACAACTGTTTCGCCGCGCTTAACCAGCTTGAGCAATCGGCTAAGCTGGTTTTTGGCCGTTGCCACGTTGGCAATTTTCACATGGCCAAATTAGCCAGGTTAGCTCAACCTGTCAGTTTCTGCGCCAGCACCCGGTGTCGTTCCCGTGTCTGCCAAAAAACGTCCAGTAACGATGTGCGCACCAGCGGCTAAGCGCAGCCTTTAGCCTCGTAATTCCGGTTCAGCGTTTCCGACGTGCATCCGCGCGCAAGTCCGGGAAACGTTTGTGCCCTGCAAACGGGTCGGGTGTGTGGCGCGCGGCGGAATAAATCTCCGCCTCAAAACGCATGGTTTAGAAGGTTCATTTTTGGTGAAGGCGCCACACCGTGTACACGCGCGGCGGCTCTCGGAGCAACCACGTTTGCCGAAACGCGCCCAGTGAATTTTGCAGTAGGTGATACCCCCGCGCTCTGACGAGCGCAGCTACCAAAAGCCCTGCGGCCGTAGCCGCGCTGGTCGAAGCCCCACCAAGGAATCGTCGAAGCCGAGCGCCCGCGCGCTCACGCGCGCTGCTACACCACGTCACAACTGACAAGCACGTAGCTGCGTTTGTTAAAGCGCAGAAACCAATTTGCAGTGTGACCCGACGCGATCTGCGCTCTTACAAGCGCAGCTACGAACTGCACTGTCGTAGCTGCGTTTGTCAAAACGCAGCCAGTAAATTTCCCATTTGCTGGTATCGGCGCTATGACGAGCGCGGCTACGAATTGGGCTGCCGCAGCCGCGCTTGAAAGGATGCCAGTTAGGAGGTTTTCATCCGACGCGGTCAATCTGCCCAAAATCTAACGCGTCAGGGCCGCACTGACCGTGAAGGTATAATCGCCAGAACCGATCCTCACCACGGTATGACCGGCTTCCTGCCGCAAAAATTGCGCTTCGGCACTTTCAGTTACCCGACGGCCATTGACCGTGACCGTCCTCGGCGAGCTTGACGGCACAAACACGGTCGCAGTCGTGTTCGGGGGGATGTTCACCCTCAGGACGAATTTTGCACTGTGCCGATGCCATTCGGTCGAGATTTTGCCACGAATCGAGTTGTAGGTTGCGCGTGCCCAGGTCAAATCGCCCACGGGTTGCGGGGCAATGATGATTTTCTTGAATCCTGGGCCAGTTGGATCGGGCCGAATGCCCGCAATGTCGTGGTAAAACCACTCATTGATGTGCCCGAGCATGAAATGGTTTTGCGAGCTGCGCCTGCGCGCGTCCCAAGCTTCGGTGAGGCTCGTTGCGCCCATCTTGAGCTGGTACCCGTAGCCGGGCCGGTCCGACTGGTTGTGCATGTCGTAAAGCACGTCGCTGCGGCCCGCGTCCGCCAGGGCGCGTATCAAAAACCTGTGCCCAACGTCGCCTGCGGTGACACTGTTCGTGCGCGCGCGTACATCGCGCACGAGCGCATCGAGCACAGGTGCGCGCATCGAAGGCTCGACAATATCCATCACGAGCGGGATGGCGTTCGCGGTTTGGGAACAGGTCGCGTAGCAGCGTTTTTCGGGGTCAAAGAAAGTTCGGTTAAAGGCTGCACGAATGGCGTCAGCCCGTGCGGCGAATTCGGCGGCTTCGTCCGGCTTGCGCAGCAGCGCGGCGACCTGCGCGAGCACCCAGTTATCGTAGTAGTAGAACGCTGTGGCAGGCAACGCGACCGGAGTGAGCTGGGACACGCCCGGCGCGTTGGTCCCGATGTCGTACCAATCGCCCAAGCCGTGATTGACGATATGGTTCGTTGCGCGCGAGCTGAGGTACGCGACGTATCGCTTCATCATGTCGTAGTGCCTGCGGAAAAGTTCGGTATCGCCCGCGAACAAGTACTGCTGCCACGGCACGATTACGGCTGCGCTGCTCCATTCGGGCGAGTCGCCGAAGTTGTTCCGCAGCCGGGTCGGGTCATTTGGGTCGCGGAAAATGGCGTATTCGGGGGCGGTTGTGGGCACCAATCCGTTTTCGAGCTGGGAGTCGGCCATGTCGTTCATGCCTTTGGTGTACAGCGCGTTGAGGTCGAACTCGTACCGGATAGCGGGCCCGTTCAAATGGTATTGTTCGAGCCAGCCGAGCCGCTCGCGGTGCGGGCAGTCTGTAAGCACGCTCATCATGTTGCTCCGTTGCGCCCAGCGGACCAGTTTACGAATCCGGTTGAACAGCGGGTTCGAGCAGTCGAATTCGCCGACCGGTTCCGATGCCGAGTGAACGACCACACCGACGATTGACCTAACCGCGGGCAGCTCAGATTGTCCCGGTGCGGGGTATCGCTCGACCTGCAGATAGCGCGCGCCGTGATAGAAAAATTTCGCTTCGTACTTTTCCG
>JANWZY010000306.1:1473-2988 GCA_025061935.1 Verrucomicrobiia bacterium | reverse complement strand
TGTGGTTCTAGCGGACCGGAATTGCCAATGCATGTGGTGCAGCCGTAGGCGACCAGGTTGAATCCGAGCCGGTCCAGATAAGTTTGCAGGCCGGTGCGTGTCAGGTACTCGCTTACGACGCGCGAGCCTGGTGCGAGCGAGGTCTTGACGTAACCGGGCACTTTTAGTCCGCGCTCGACCGCTTTGCGGGCGAGCAATCCTGCAGCGAGCATCAGGCTCGGATTGGACGTGTTTGTGCAACTAGTGATTGCGGCAATGAGCACGCTGCCGTGACCGATTTGGCCTCTGAACCTGGGCGTGCCCGGATGCGCTTTCCCCAGCGTGGGGTGTTGGTTCTGCATCTCGCTTTCGCTCGGCTCGGCAACGGGTTCGCCGCCGGGAGAAGTTGCGGCGTCGCTGAAATCCGTTTTTTCGGCGCCCCCCACATGGACCCGCTTCGAAAGCTCTGTTTCGGGCTTGCCGTACCCACCTTCTTTGATCGGTTTGGTGAATACCTCAGCGAATTTCCGCTTGAGCTGGTCGAGTTCGATCCGCTGGTGCGGCTGTTTCGGCCCGGCGACGCAAGGGCGCACACTGCCCAGGTCGAACTGGATCACTTGTGAATAGGTCACGGTTCCGAGCCTAGGCGTGCCCCACATGCCTTGGGCGCGGTAATACGCCTCATAGAGCCTGCAATGGGATTCACTGCGCCCGGTTTGGCGCAGGTATTCCAAACATGCTTCGTCAATGGGGAAGAATCCAGTTGTGGCGCCGTACTCTGGTGCCATGTTTGCGACCACGGCCCTGTCAACTACTGGCATGCGCGCGGCGCCTGGTCCAAAAAATTCGACGAATTTGCCGACCACGTTCGTCTTGCGGAGCAGTTGCGTCAGCGCCAGTGCCAGGTCGGTGGCTGTGGCGCCCGGCGGCAGTTCGCCGGTCATATACACGCCGACCACATCTGGCATGAGCAGGTAGATCGGCTGGCCGAGCATGGCTGCCTCGGCTTCGATCCCGCCGACGCCCCAACCAAGTATGCCCAGCCCGTTAATCATTGTCGTGTGCGAGTCGGTGCCCACGAGCGTGTCAGGGTACAGAATTCGGACACGCGCGCCGTCGGACTCCGCTTCAGCCCAAAGGACCCCCTTGGCTATGTATTCCAGGTTGACCTGGTGGATAATGCCGATACCTGGCGGTACGATGCGCAGGTTCGCGAACGCTTGGGCGGCCCACTTCAGGAATTCGTACCGCTCGCGGTTCCGGACGAACTCGATCTGGAGGTTTTTGCTAAAGGCGTCGGCAGACCCTGCGAAATCGACTTGCACCGAGTGGTCAACCACAAGGTCAACCGGCACGATCGGCTCGATAAGTTTCGGATCGCGCCCGAGCCGGGCCACACCTGCGCGCATGGCCGCCAGATCAACCAAAAGCGGTACGCCTGTGAAATCTTGGAGCAGAACGCGCCCGACCACGAACGGTATCTCGTGGGTTCGAGGCGCATTCGGCGCCCAGTTCGCTATGGCGCGGACATGTTCC
>JANWZY010000306.1:0-1463 GCA_025061935.1 Verrucomicrobiia bacterium | reverse complement strand
GCAGTGCCGATTCCAGTAGCAGTCGCAGACACACCGGCAGGCGCGAGACCGGGCCAACCCCAGCACGCTCCAATGCTGGGAGCGAGTAAAAGTAGCCCTTGCCGGCTTCGCCGGCGTCCAACTGCTGCAACGTGCCGAAAATGTTTTGCAGTTTGTTCATTCTTCCCTCTTTTGGTCCATTGCTAACCATGCAAGACGCAAAACAAGCTGCGGCGTGACATGCGCGGTGTCAAGCCGGGGCTGGCTTTGCACTTGTCGCAAACCATGCTTTTGCGTGGCCCCGCCCCCAGTTGGGCAGCAGCGTAAGCGCCAACTGCGGTTAGAATAGTGTTTCTGCGACGCTATATGCCGCGGCCGCGGTGATCACCAGCATCGAAAGGCCCAATGCGATATCGAACCATATGCCCGGGCGGCATGGGTCCTCGCGCTTGCCGCGGATCAGTAGCACGGCCAGCCCGAACACAGGCAGGAGCAACGTCTGTACCACCGCGCCGCCAACAATGAGCCAGTGCGGGATCCGGCTGAAACACACGCAGAGGAGCAAATAGACGCCCGCAAGCACCACAATGATCCGGTTTGTCAACCGCCGCGTATTCAACGTGCTGCCGGACGGCAACACAAGCCGGGCAGTGTCAGCGCACAGCCGTGCCCACGTGGCCATTGCTACGAAAAAGGTCGAGAATAGCACGAAGAACGCCCCGACCGCGAACACGTAAAACACCCATTCGCCAAACGTGCGCGTGTACATTTGCGACAATGTCCGCACCAAGTCTATACCGCTTGGCACCTGTTGCGTGCCGTGCAGGATCGTTGCGCCCAGTATGAAGAACGCCAGCGTCGCAAATGTGTAGATTGCAAGCGCAATGGCTATGTCTGTGCGCATACCACTGATGCGCCTGCGGACCACCTCCGGGTCGCGCGGCCAGCCTTTGCGCAGGTCCCGGGCGTACCCTTTTTCGAGGCACCAGTACGGGTAAAACAACAGCTCGGCTGTGCCGATCCCTGTGACACCGAACACCGCCACGGCATCTGCAAGTCCGCGTTCTGGCATCCGGAATTGCAGACCGTGCAGGATCGCGTCTGCGGAAATGCGGAACTCCGTGCGCTGCAACAGCACCAGCGCAACGACGGTCATGGCCGTGAAACCTGCCACAAGCACGCCCGCGGTCGTTTCAATGAATTTGTATCGCCCGGCGATAAGTACTGCTGCTGTGCCCACCGAAACGATGGACGCTAGGAGCCAATCCGGGCCTTGTACATTCAACAGGCGCAGTGCCTGCACGATGGCGGCGAGCACGCCCCCTAGTGCAACTGTGGCGCCGACCAATAGTAACGGCCAGCACCAACCTGCCCACGACAGGCGCCACGCCGGCCCGGGTACACGGTTCAACGCTTCGAGCGTGGTATCACCGGTCAGGATGGTGTGGCGCCCCAGTTCCTCCTGGAGGAAAACTTTAACAACG
>JANWZY010000305.1 GCA_025061935.1 Verrucomicrobiia bacterium | reverse complement strand
TAACCGCTGTCGTGATGCTCAACATCGTTTTCGGTGCGCTATTTGCTTTCAAGGCCTTTTGCAGGTTTGGTTTATTTTATTGTTTCTGACTACGTAACGTGGAGGTGCTGTCACAGTTTGTTTTTTTTCGCATTGACATCGCCAACCGCCCAAAAACCACCAGAAACCCAACAACAGTAAATCCCAAGACACACCATCTGACCCATTTGCCGCGCCGTGAAGCTGCTAGCGCCTCTTTGCTGGCCTTCAACAGCTCCTGAAAGTAAGGGTCGTCCGGCTGGACCCATTTGTTAGTGGCAATGTAGCTAATGGGTTCAGCGTGACCAAACTTCACAGCCCTGTAGTCAATCACGTAAGTCCTGTCTGTGATCTCCGGTACAGGATTGAATCGCTCCCGGATCTGCACGTTGGTGACCATGCCAAAGAGCGACCAAACAGGCGCAAGTTTATCCCCGATCGGAACAAACACGTCATACTTGAAACTATTGGGCGCCTCTACTCCAGCCTCACTCCAATGAATCACCGTCGAGCTGAAAATCAGGTTGGTAAAACCTTTGTTGAACGGCGGCGCAAAAGCAACGGCCCTCCCGTCTTCGGTCAGATCGTACCCCTCCGACCACACTACTGCATTGGTCACGAAAGCCCCGTCTTCATGCAGAGAAACAATCAACGTGCGATTGCAATTTGTAATAACCCGTTGACCCGCCACCAGATCACAACCAGAAATGTTCCTGACCTGCTCGCAGTTGTGGGGCATCAATGCAAACCAGATATGCCTCGACCAGCCCAAGTCCCAATCAGGCACCGGCACAGCCTTTACCTCTCCAGTCACAAAATATGCGAGACCGGGCTTCTTCCGCTCGGTTTCTAAAGCTTCGTTATTCCAGTAAGTAAAGGAATACTTGTCCACCCCATCGAATCCGGTCTCAGTGTAGCCCAGTCTCCGCTCACCCGGACCGGACTTCAGTAGCCATTTACACCCGCTGCGTTGAAAGCAAAAATAAATTGGACGCTGCTGTTGCCCGCTATGGCTGTGGTGATTCGTGTAAGTAAGAACGCCTTCGATTACGATTGACCGCTCCTTCTGACCTATTTCATCCACACTTGGCATTTGACCTGCGGCACGTGGCACCAGCACTAACAAAACAGCAACTCCCAAACTTACACTTGGAATGCCGTGGGTCATCGGACGCTGTGCCATTCGACCGAACCTCAGCCTAAGCTGCGCATGCCCACTGCGTCTTGCATCCGAATCACTCTGCACGCCGTTATGCACTCGCGCCAGTAACGTCGGCTCAACGAGGTTTTTTTCATGTCGCGTTTTTCCGGTGTTTCTCTGTTAGTCACGCTCGGGTCTTTCTTCTTTTGAGCGCAAGAAAAACCAAGGGGATCAGTGTGGCCAGCAGCATGGCCATAACGAAAATTCTTGGTCGGCGCGGGACTTGGGTGACCGTGCCAATCGCGGCGGGCATCTGGACAGGATTCCATCGCTGCCCGTCGAATGCATATTCGGTGTCGTTCGTGATTGCCCAGGTGATCAATGTGTAACCTTTCACGAGGGGTTCGAATGCCAACTTGGACTCCGGCAATCGCTCTTTTGAAAATACGATCCGATGAAAGATAATCCGCTCCATGATGAAAGGGGGACGGTTTTCAGGCAGCGCGAAAAGCTCGATTCCGGACGGAAAATCAGTCGGCAATTCGTCAGACCCGCCATAGACATATTCGGCGCGGTGGCGTCCCGTCCGGATTTCAGTTCCCGTTCCCAAGGGAGCGGGTTTCGAAAACGTATGAAACAAAGTTTTCACCCGGCCGGTTTGGTCGCGGACCACGTGGCCGCTGCCGGTTGTGTTATTTATCTCGTTGGTATAGGAAAATTGGTCGCCTTCCCAAACGATGCCCCTTGCTGGCGCAAGGCAGATTCCAAGCTTAAGCGCATGATCAAGGAACGCGTCGCGCTCGCTATTGATTGCCACTACTACAGGATTCCGCTCCAAATCTGACGGTGTGGCCGTATGCCATACGCTCACGAGGTACTCATTTGGCCGGATGAGTCCCAATCTCCACCAGCGCGACTCGCTTGCGCAGATCCACTTCTTCGACGGCACTGCACCGCCGGTGTTGGTTAGTTCCACGAGCGAGGGGGCTATGGTCATAACAAAACGCTGAGGCGATTCCCAAGAGACAAGGAAAAACATACGTCGTGGTTGTGGGGAATCTGGGCCCTGTTGGGACACGTTGGGCCATTCGATTGCATACAGCATCTCGTGGATTACAGGCGGGTCACTTATAAATGATTTGAAGTCGAAACGGTTGTTGTTCAGATCCCCTTTCACCCCGAGCAATTCTGCCCCGACGCCCAGGCAGCTCAAAACAAAGCACAGTATTGCAATTGTTAGAAAGTTCGCGCGTCGGCCTGGCTCCGCACCGCCCGCCCTTGTCCCGCCCGAATTTGAACTCGCCATCATCGCCGCCCCAGTTACTTTGGCTTTCCTGCTTTCTTTTATAGCCCGCACTTTTCACAACGTCGTAACCTCAATCCAAAGCAAAACCTGTCAACACTTTTTCTTGCTTGCCAACCGGTAGGAAATCAGGCCGTTAGCTTTAATAGCCGGCAATTTCAGCTTTTTTGTTTCGGCGGAAGGCCCATTCATTTGTGGTAATAACTCGGGAATTTCGTAATGGTTCGTGGCGTATCCACGTTGGAGTAGTTTACTGCCGTTGCACCGCTGGTGCCAGAATGGAGACGTGGAGGGCTTTCGACAAGCACGGGTTAACACTGAGGCTTGTTCAGGCCACAATTTCTCTGCGCGCGCTACAGCTCGGAAAAGCCCGGCCAGCCTTTCGGCTGAGTCTCAGCCACAGCTCGAAGTCAACAGGGCCTCTGCGCCGCGGCGCAACCGGGTTTTGTGGTTCCCACGCAGCAGTGTGTGCGCGGACGCGCGCGGGACCGCGCGCCTGGGCCAAAGTGTTCGGTAAAAGGTTCGGTTCGGGCCCCGTTGGATCAGTTGGTCAGAACGG
>JANWZY010000304.1 GCA_025061935.1 Verrucomicrobiia bacterium | reverse complement strand
GCTCCCGCATTGGCGAACGGCTCGAGCAAGATTTCAGGGTTGCTGCACATTAGGTGCACGTCGAAGAACATCTTGGTCAGAGGTCTGAGTGTTCTGACGTGCTCGGGCCCAAATGAAATATTTGGCACGAAGTGCCCGTCCATCACGTCCCAATGCAGCCATTCGGCGCCGGACCTGGACGCGCGGAGCACTTCCTGTGCGAGTCTGCCATGGTTCGCAGCCAACATTGACGGTGCGATTATCATTGCCCAAAACTAGAATGACGTTGTTGTAGCGTCAACCCTGTCGGCTCTGGCCAGGTGTCAAAACTGGCTGCGGCGCATTGCCAGACTGCGATTGGATTTGAACTAAAGAAGTTTGTCCTCCTCAGGCTGGTGCAGGGGCGGGCGCGCCCAGTCCTGGTAGCTGCGGCGGAGCGGGTTTGGCCGGGGCTTCTGGCAGCGGCGTGTCTGCGGGCGCGCCGAGCATGGGTCCGGTGGCAGCGCGGCGCGGTGGTAGCGTCAGTTTGCCAGTTTGAACGATTTCACGGACCTGATCGCCGTCGAGCGTCTCGTATTCGAGCAGTGCGTTGGCGAGAGCCTCCAGTTTGTCGCGGTTGTTGTTTATCAATTCCTCGGCGCGCTTGTAGCATTCGTCAATTATGCGGCGTATTTCGTCGTCGATTTCGCGCGCGGTTTGTTCGCTGTATAACCTTGTGCGCGCGAAGTCGCGGCCGAGGAATACGTATTCGTCGTCGTTGCCGTACTGCACCATACCCAGCCGTTCACTCATACCCCATTGGGTGACCATTGCGCGGGCAAGGTTTGTGGCCTGCTGAATGTCACCTGCTGCGCCTGTGGAAATGTCGCCGGACACAATTTTTTCGGCTATTCGGCCAGCCATCATGACTGTGATCATGTCCAGCATTTCGTTTTTCCGCCGATTGAACATGTCATCTTTGGGCAACGACATGGTTGAGCCGAGCGCCTGGCCGCGGGGAATAATTGTAACTTTGTGTAACGGGTGCGTGTGTTTCAGGAGCACATTTGCCAGCGCGTGCCCAGCTTCGTGCCATGCTGTGCAACGTTTTTCTTCGTCAGTCATAGCCAGGCTGCGCCGCTCGCGGCCCCAGCGGACTTTGTCGCGAGCTTCTTCAAGCTCGGCCATAGTGACGGCCTTCTTGCCGAGGCGTGCCGCCAGCAGCGCGGCTTCATTTAGCAGGTTAGCAAGCTCTGCTCCCGAATAACCGGGGGTGCTGCGTGCGATCACGGACAGGTCAACAGAGGGGTCCAGTTTGACATTCTTGGCATGGACTTTGAGGATTGCCTCGCGGCCGCGGACGTCCGGCAGATTGACGACCACTTGACGGTCAAACCTGCCCGGGCGGAGCAGCGCCGGGTCGAGCACGTCTGGCCGGTTGGTCGCCGCGATAACAATTATTCCCTCGCGGCTATCGAAGCCGTCCATTTCGACGAGCAGTGCGTTGAGCGTCTGCTCGCGTTCGTCGTTACCGCCGCCGAGGCCGTGTCCGCGACTGCGCCCGACCGCGTCAATTTCGTCAATGAACACGAGGCACGGCGTATGTTTCCGCGCTTGTTCGAACATGTCGCGCACGCGGCTTGCGCCGACGCCGACGAACATTTCGACGAAGTCCGACCCGCTGATGCTAAAGAACGCTGCGTCGGCTTCACCCGCTATTGCGCGGGCGAGTAATGTCTTGCCTGTGCCCGGCGGTCCCACCATGAGCACCCCCTTGGGTATGCGCCCGCCCAGGCGCTGGAATTTTTTCGGGTCTTTGAGGAATTCGACGATTTCGGCCACTTCTTCGATCGCCTCGTCTATCCCGGCCACGTCTTTGAAAGTGACCTTGTTTTTCTCCTTGGTCATGAGGCGTGCGCGGCTCTTGCCGAAGCTGAGCGCGCCTTTGCCGGCCATTTTGATCTGACGGATGAAAACGAACCAAACGAGTATTGCGAACAGGAACACCGGTAGTAGGTACGTAAGCATACCTATCCAGAATGTGTTGAGCTGGCGCGGCTCGAATTTGCCTGTTGCGTAAAGCTTGTTTTCCAGCTCTTCGGTCAGCCGTACCTTTGCGCGGAACGGCACTTCCGTGCGCGTGCCGTTCGGTTCGGTCTTAAAATACTTTCCTTCGACTTCAGCCAGGGCAGATTGCGGGTCGTAGGTTATTACTGCGTGGCTGATCTGGCCCGCATCAACTTTTTCCATGAAATTGGCTTGGGTGAGGATTTGCGGGTGCGTCTGCATCCGCTCGCGCAGCGCAAGCAGCATCACAATGCCGGATAAAACGACCGCCCATACGAGCCACGTGCGTGGGCTAACGCGCAGCTCCGGCGGGCGCTTCGGCTCGCGGTCGAGGTCGTTGCGTTTGTCGTCCAGCATCTCTGGGGTTATTCGGCTCGGTTAACAGTAACACGCACAAGCGCCGAAGGCAACAAAACCCGCATTAAGATTTCCGCCACTCCCATTTCAGCAGACGCTTTGTATTTTTGGTCACTTTGAACTGCTCACTTATCCGGAGCCCTTCGACCCAGAAAATTTCGCCGGCCAGTGTTTGGGCGATCACCAGTTGGTGCCGTCGGGCGGCCGGTATCTTGAGGTTTGTAAAGATGTCCTGCAATTTGACTGGCGATGCCATACCTATGGGCTGGAATTTGTCGCCGGGTTGCCAATGCCGCAGGGTCGCGCCTGGGCCTACCCTGTCTGCATCGAAAATCTCGGTCCCAGGTGGAGATGGGAAACGCAATTCCCCACGTCTGGCCTGTATGCGCCAGTGAAGCTCAAGGCCGTTGAAGCGGGCTTCGCCCGAGCGCGAGCTGAACTCGAGCTGAACCGCGCGCGCGCCGGACTGGCCAAGCGTGGTCTTTGCGCGTTCGCGAGGCACTTTAACAACTTCACCGGCGCGAGTGCGCATGAGCTGTAATTCCGAGCTAACAGTTACCGGCGTTTCAGCGTAGGCGCGTAATTGCTCGATAGTCTCGAAATCGGGTTCGATCCCCTGCCCTATCAGTTGGTTGAGAACA
>JANWZY010000303.1 GCA_025061935.1 Verrucomicrobiia bacterium | reverse complement strand
CTCGTCCTGTGGCTGCTTGTGCGCATGACCGGCCGGCTTTGGCCCAGCGCGTTTGTGGCGGCATTTTTTGCTTTGCACCCGTTGCGGGTCGAATCCGTTGCGTGGGTATCCGAGCGCAAGGACGTTCTGAGCACGTTTTTCGGGCTGCTTACGCTGCTTTTTTATGTACTGTTCGCGCAGGCCCAGGTCGGGGGGCAGAACGATGACAAACCCGACGCCGATCCGGGGCGAAAGAAAAAGGCACGGTTCTACTACGCCATTGCGCTGGCGTGGTTCGCCCTCGGCTTGATGAGCAAGCCGATGCTGGTCACGTGGCCGTTTCTGATGTTGCTGCTTGATTATTGGCCGTTGGGCCGGCTTGGTGCGAACGGTTCGCCCATACACATGCGCTTGCGCAGGCTTGTCATTGAGAAACTCCCATTTTTCGCGCTCACGGTTGCGTCGAGTGCGGTCACGTACATCGTGCAGAAGCAGGGCGCAGCGGTGCAGAGTTGGCTGCCATTGTGGGCGCGGCTCGAAAACGCGTTTGTGTCGTACGCGCGTTACCTGGGCAAAATTTTCTGGCCGGTCAACCTTGCCGTGCCCTACCCGCATCCGGGCAAGTGGCCCGGGTACATCGTGCTGCTCGCGTTTTTCGGCATCCTGCTAGTCAGCCTGATGGCTTGGCAACTCCGCCGGCGCCGTCCGTACTTGTTCGTTGGGTGGTTCTGGTTCGTTGGCACGTTGGTCCCCGTGATTGGACTCGTGCAGGTGGGGCTCCAAGCGATGGCTGACCGGTACACGTATTTCCCTTCGATCGGCGTGTTTCTTGTTTTGTGCTGGTTCGCAGCGGAGCTGGTCGCGAAGCATCCCAAGGCGCAGATTGCCGCTGTGGGAGCAGGATTGATTCTTGCGGGTGGGCTTGCCATGCGTACTTCTGATCAGTTGGCCCACTGGCGCAACACTGAGACGCTGTTCGTGCACACTGTCCGGTGTACGAAAAACAATGCAGACGCGATGAGCGCGCTCGGGAATTACAAGTTGAAGCTTGGGCGTGTCGAGGAAGCACTTGATTGGTACCGGCGCGCGTTCCTGGCGGTGTCGGGGTTGAACGAGTTCGGGACAAACGCGGCTGCAATGTTTTTGGACCCGAGTCCGACGAACGTTGCATTCATGAAGTTTAAGATGGGGCTGAAGGCGAGCGCGAGCGTGGCCGAGGCGTGTGCGCAGGTGTTGAACAACATTGGATTCGCTTTGGCGCGGCTCGGCCGTGCTGACGAGGCGATTTTATGGTACCGCGCGGCTCTGGAAGTCAAGCCGGGCTACGTGTTTGCGATGCATAATTTGGCGGTCGAGCTTGCGAACCGTGGGGATCATGCGAATGCAATAAAGCTGTTTACAACCGCATTGGCAGCCGCGCCGAATGAATCGCGCATTCACCTTGGTCTGGCGCGCTCGTTGAAGGCGATTGGGGAATACGCGCGTGCCATACAGCACTTTAGGAAGGCGCTGGGCGCTTTTCCGCGTGACGCGTCAGTGCACGAGCACCTTGGCGTATGTCTGGCAGAGACGGGTGAAGTCAATGAAGCAATTAAGCATTATCTGGCCGCGCTAGAGTTGGACCCCCGCTTGTTCAAGACAAGGAATAACCTTGGCGCGGCATTGCTTAGCCTCGGAGAGTTGGATGCCGCGATACAACAGTTCAGGGCCGTACTCGAATCCAACCCCGACTACGCTGCGGCGCACGAGAATCTCGGGATCGCGCTTGCAGCCAAGGGTGAGTATGAGGGGGCGGTGATTCATTTCCGGCGCGCCATCGAGCTTGGACCTGCGTTGGCCAATACACATTTCAACCTAGCGAATGTGCTTGTGCAACAGCGAAAGCTGCATGAGGCAGTAGCTGAGTACAAAGAAGCATTGCGGCTCGATCCGAATCATGTGCCTGCGCTGTGCAATCTTGGGGGTGTGATGATTGAGCTTGGCGAGCGCGCCGAGGCGGCACAATACCTCCGGAAGGCACTCGAACTTGCGCCCGAGTTCGCCCCGGCGCGGGAGCTGTTGAAATTGGCGGAGCAACAGCCATAGCAACCGATTCATTGACCTGCGGCGGGTGGCGCGGCGCCGGGGAACGCATCCGTGCGAACAAATCCGAGTCCTAATCAGGATATTTCACTTTGGGCTGTGTCGTACAGTCTCACCGTGAAATTGCGTCAATACCGGGCGCGCTGCGCGCTCCCTGAGTGGATGGTGCCGCTACATCGGCGTCCCGCACTTCCGGGACTGCGATGTAGCGCAGCCCGCCTGTACAGAAACCCTAGGCATTGCATACTCGATTCATTAGGACCAGGGAACAGCCCGATGAACATTGTGCAACCAACCGACACAGCCGCTTCAGTGGCTTTGAAGATTCAAAGGCATGCTTGTAGCCCGGAACGGTCCCGGAGCTGCCAAGCCGATCCGTGCTTAGTTCGGCCTGGCTGTTTTCTGGCGGAACCGGCTACATAGTTCCAATGGCCGAACTGTTCAGCCTAAAGGCTGTACTACGAACAGAAACGGGGTGTCGTCGCCCAAATGGGTCGGGCCGCGGTACATGGTTGGGCAATTTTTTGCGAATGGTGAAGTCTGGTCGTGACGGGGCACGACCCTCAATCGGAAGAATGTGGACGCTGCCACCGCCTCGGCTATACGCGTGCGAAAAAACTGCGGCGCAGCCTTCCGGTACGACGCATTTGTTGGAACTCGCAATAGTGAATAGCGGCTTTTCATTAACACCGGGCTTCAGCCCGGTGAATGCGGGGCCAACCTACAAAACCGTTTCAACGGTTTGCCATTGCAAGCCAAGCCGTTGAAACGGCTTGCCGCTGCCGGTGCGTTTGTCACCCGGCTGAAGCCGGGTGCTAATGGAGTCGTATGAAAACCGTTACGGAGTTATGCGCGGCTCGATAGTCACTTGCGCCGCAAAACTGGTTAGGTGGAGGGTCCCATGCCATCCTGTGTTGGCCGCGCTTTCAAAGGCGCGGCTGCGCAAATTGCACACTTATTTC
>JANWZY010000302.1 GCA_025061935.1 Verrucomicrobiia bacterium | reverse complement strand
GAGCGCAAGCACACAATGCCTCCACCGCAACTGACCTGTACGTTCAATCCCGCTTCACTGGCGACCAGGGCAATCGCGCCAGCCTGATCGTGTACGATCTGCTGTGCGAGCGCCGTAATACCGAGCGAGAAACTAACCGGCCTGAGTTGCGCCGCTGCTAAAACCGCTTCGAGCCGGTTCGTGTGCTCGCGCGGCACGGCAACCACAAGCGCGTATTGTAGCCCCGACGGCGCGCGGTATCGCGAATGCGCCATCACAAGCGTTTCCGGAGCGTAGGGGAAACCGCGCTCCGCTTCGAGCTCGAGCAAGCTTTGCAAATCTGATTCCGGCAGGTCTGGCAGCTTGACGCTCAGCGTCATGACCCAGCTTGTGGGGATGCATACGGTGCAACGGCGCTCGCGAATCCGCGCGGCATCGAGTTTTTTCCGAATCTCGCGCCCAACGAGTACTGGGTCATCTGTGAGCGGGTCGAGCGACAACGGTGTCGAAAACGCATTTTGCACTTCAACGCCGCCGTTTGCGCGCTTGAGCACTGCAACTTCGAGTTTGGCGCGGTCCAATGCCAGTGCAACCAACCGCGCCGGCGGACGTTTGCTGCGCTGGCCCAAATTCGCCGGAACCAGCTTCTGCACTTGTTGCACAACCTTACCCAGATTGAAAAACTCGTTCATGGCCTACGCGTTGCCAGTCGCAAATTCCCAAGCACATCTTTGCCCAGCGCCCACCCCAGATGCGTCAGGTCCCGCCGAAAAATCACCTTTGGCTGACCTTCACTGGTATCGAACACGAACCGAACCCGCTGATACCCGCGCCCGAGCCGGCCGACTGCGGCAATGTCCGCTGTAAACTGGTACGACCGAGTCGTGATATAAGGCGCAGCAAGCAGCGCCGATTGTTGCCCGAGCACTTCGACCACCCACGCCACAGAGGAAAGCTTGTCCGGATGGCTTTGCCTGTATGCAACCAGCGCGGGCGCGTTCTGCGGACCGATGCCGGGTATGCATGCCAACACTTGCTCAGGCGCAGTGTTCACGTTCACCAAACCCTCGGTATAGGGCGCGTCCGATGCCGTGATATCATTCGCAATCAATTCGAACTCTTCGCGGGTCAAGCCGCTCAGGATAAAAAATTCGAGCACGCTGCTTATTCGCACTGCGCCAGCCTGTTGACCGCCCTGCCGCGGCGGTTGCGCCTGGCCTGGGCCTGGAGCTCGCCCAAGCCTAGCTACGATTTCGCTGGCGCGCTGCGCCCCGAGCCGCGCAGCGAGCAATTGCGCAAGCTGCTCGGGATTGTTCACATTTGTCCGGCCCGTATTCGGCTCCCGCGTATAGACGGTCACGTATTCGAGCAGACCCGGGTCGAGCCGCGAATCCCGGTTGTCAGCGGGCGGCCGTAAGTCGCCGTCGTTCTCGTTTGGATCGAGTACGCCGTTTAGATTAATGTCTTCGCCAAAAAGCAACTCCGGAGTCATGCCATAAACCATGCGGAGTTCTTCGATTGTCTCGAACGGCGCGTGCTTGCATCTGTAAGGGGGACTCAGTCTCGCGTAAGCGACATCGTCCGCGCCGCCACCGGTCTGGGTGGCAGCCGAACGCCAGGTCACCACAGCCGCAGCCAGGTCCGGGGTCATGCCTGGCAACATTTGGAGCATTTCTGCCGTGGCAGTGTTCAGATTCAACTTCGACGCCTCGTCCACCAGCGCGAACATCGGCCTAGTGTAGTCCGCTTGCCATTCCCCTGGGGCACGCCCAATGATCCAGAACCGGGCTTCGCCCACTTGTACTGCCTCTGCATGGTATGTGAGTGGATCAGGCAACGCACCGAGCGCTTCAACCGTACTCAAAATGTTGCTGACGTATCGTGCCGCGCCCTCGATCGCATGCTGGGCTTGAACCACTGCAACCCGGTTGTCAGCGGCACGCAGTTCGAAGCTCATCGAATGCGCGAAGTACAGCGCCAGGCTCACCAAGCCGAACGCGACCCAAAGCACAATTATGAGCACGGACCCGGCGGCCGCCCGACCGTTTTGTAGCCGGGTACCGCGAGCGGCCCAGGGTACGCGATCCATGTAACGTGCAGGTTTCATGGCATTGCACCGAGCGCGGCCACGGTTTGGTCTGTTCGCGCCTGCACCATAACAGGCACGACAAACTCGATCCGATTCGGGCGCGCGTCGTTCATCGAGCTGCTTATGCCCGGCACAAGTTCAAGTTCGACACGGATTGCCAACGGCAACGCTGGCTGTTGCGCAGTCGAGTCCCATGCGTCTGTCCACTCGAACCCGTCGAAGAAGGAAAAGGTCATGTCTTGGACTCCCCCCATTAGCCATTGCGCTTCCGGTTCGTCGGTTAATACAGGCAACGGGTTCCGCCATACGACCCGCACTAGGTCTTTGCCGGGGGCGTTGTTCGTCGGCTCGACTAGGTAATACGCTACGCGCTCTATGTCTGGCCAGGGCACCGCTTCGGTTAAAATGCCCGTAGCAGTGTAAAACGCTGCGCCTACTTGCCGGCCCGATACGGTTGCCAGGCCCCAATTGCTGGAGCGGGTGCCCGTTCCCGTTGTGATCCCGCTGGTTTGCAACTGGCCCGAAAGTACTCCGCCCGGCGGGACAATGTTCGCCAAGTCGCGTGTGATGATTGCGACCGCATGCTGCAGTGGGACGGCCGCGTCCAGGGCACCTGCAGTCTTGTCCCTCAGTTTGATTGCACTGTAGAACACCCCGTGGATAGCGAGCAGCGCTATCGCGAATACAGCCACAGCGAGCAGCAGCTCGATCAGCGTAAATGCGCGCCGACGGGACTGCGCTAGATTAGGAGCACAGCCGGCAGGCCGCCCGAGCGACCCCTGCGTGATGCGCAGCGCGGGTTCCGCAATTAATCGTGATTTTGCACTGCTCGGCCTCATTGCGTGATGTCAACCAATGAGCTTAGCGCGACCTCGAATTCTTGCCCTTGGACAGTGTAGAACACGCGCACGGTGATTAGTCGCAGGCTCGGCTCTTGCCACGGATCGAGTTGCACGACCCACCGATAGTCGTATTGGCCTTCG
>JANWZY010000301.1 GCA_025061935.1 Verrucomicrobiia bacterium | reverse complement strand
ACACGACCAACAAAAACCGAAAGGAGACTACCATGAAACTGATCGAACTGCATATCATCCAATCGTTCCCAGTCTCGTGCCTGAACCGGGATGACGTAGGCGCACCCAAAACCGCCACATTCGGCGGCGTCACACGCGCGCGCATCTCGAGCCAGTGCTTGAAACGGGCGATCCGCGAACTGGCAAGAGAGACGGCTCCAGAGCTATTCGCTGCGAACCGTAGCCGACTAATCATTACACCTTTAGTCGAGGCCCTCAAAAAATATGGCGTGGACGAGACTGAAGCTCTCAAGCGCGCACAACAAGTCGGCGACTACCTTGCAACGCTCGACAAAGAAGCAGCCGATAAAGGAGAACCAAAAGTGAAAACCCTGATGTTCCTCTCGCCTGCTGAAGTGGATGCGATTGCCAGGGCGCTGGCCGACTCTGTGAACAAAGGTGACAAACCAAAAGATCTCAAAAAAGCCGTGGCCAGCGCATGCAAAAGCGTGGCGCTCAAAGACGCCGCTGACATCGCCATCTTCGGCCGCATGGTCGCCAGCGACCACTCGTTGACCGTCGAAGGCGCCGGGCTGTTCAGTCACGCACTCTCGACCCACAAAGCCGAAAATGACATCGATTTCTTCTCCGCAGTGGACGACCTCCAAAAACAAGAAGAAGCCGGAGCCGGCATGACCGGAACCCTAGAATTCACATCGGCCACCTATTACCGTTACGTTGGCCTTAACCTTGACCTGCTGGCCGACGAAAACCACCTGGGCGCACTCACACAACAGCAGCGCAAACAGGTCGTGGATGCATTCATCCGTGCCGCCGTCTTGGCTATACCCGGCGGACGCAAAAATTCAATGAACGCACACACCCTCCCAGCGTACGTCTTGGGCCTCGTAAAAGACAAAGGCCAGCCAATTCAACTCATTAATGCATTCGAAAAGCCGATCAGTTCTCAAAACGGATTCATCGAACCATCCATTCGCGCGCTCAAAGAACACCACGAGCAATTGAAGAAAATCTGGGATATTAAACCCGTTGTAGAAGTCGCCATCCCAGAAATGAACCTCAACGAGTTTTGCCAAGCTTTGATCAGCCATGTCCACTGACACCGCATACCTTGCACTGATGCTGGATGCCCCAATGCAATCCTGGGGCTTCGCTAGTCGTTTCCAACGCCGCACCACAGCTCCGGACCCTACCAAAAGCGGCGTCATCGGCATGATCTGTGCCGCCATGGGCATAGGCAAAGGAACCCACGCAGAACGCGAAATCTTGCCCCAGCTCGCCGCACTAAAAATGACCAGCATCTTCATCCCGCGCGCGCATAATCCAGTGCGCCGGCTCATTGATTTCCATACCGTGCAACGCACACGCCGCGCTAGCGGCAAACTTAATGAGGACACCGTCGTCACGCACAGGGAATACCTCCTCGATGCCCGGTTCGGGGTCATTCTTGCGGGCCCAATTACACTTCTAGAACAAGTTGCGCATGCACTCCAAAACCCTGTGTGGGGCATCTGGCTCGGACGCAAAAGTTGCATCCCCGCTGAGCCTGTCTTCCGTGGCTTGTTCACCAGCAGACAGCAAGCAGAACAGTGCTTACTAGGCAACGAACCCATCACTCACTTCTCACGCGTCGAGGAAGTCAGCGACTTCTCGGCCGGCGCAGATTCCTATAACGACCAACCAATCTCATTTGGTCAGGCCAACTCTTCCAGCGAAGGGCGTTTGTTTTCAATCCGCCGCATAAAGCGCATCCACGCCCTAATCAAAAGCAGTTAAACTTCAAACCTAACCCCGGCAATGCCCATCTTCGAAAAACCGCCTCTGGAAACACTCACGCCTGCCAAAGACCGGTGGACGCCGATTTACCTCGAACACGGCCGGCTCGAAGTGGACGACTCAAGCATTAAATGGATCGGCGCTGATGGCCTGGTGTACAGACTGCCAGTCGCAACCATATCCGCCATCATGCTCGGGCCAGGCACAACCGTCACACACGCAGCCATTAAAGCCTGCGCCGACTCCAACACGCCTGTCTGCTGGATCGGCGAAGACGCCATGCGCTTTTACGCATTCGGCATCACGCCAAACCACGACAACACCAAACCGCGTATTCACGCCACACTTTGGGCCGACAAAAAGAAACGAGCAGAAATCGCACGCCGCATGTTCGCGCGCAGATTCCCGGAACTGGACGTTCACGCCCACTCCATCGCCGAGCTGCGCGGTATGGAAGGCTTGCGCGTGCGCGCACGCTACGCAGAACTCGGACAGCAATACGGCGTCACTTGGAAAGGCCGCAACTACGACAAGTCAAACTGGTACCTCGCTGACAACATTAACCGCGCCCTGTCGGCCGCCAACGCCAGCCTCTACGCACTTTGCGCAGCAATTTGCTGCGCCCTAGGCTACATCCCTTCACTCGGGTTCATCCACGACTCCGGGCCCATCCCATTCATATACGACGTCGCAGACCTCTACAAGGACATTACCTCATTCCCTGCCGCGTTCATGGCAGTCCGCCAAAACCCGGCCGACAACGGCGAACTCGCACGCCTCTTCCTTAAAGAACGCATCGAACAAGAAAAAATCGCCCAAAAAATCCCCACTGACCTGGAGGAACTCATCCAATGATCGTTATCGTCGCCAACGATACGCCCCCAGCCATCCGCGGTATGCTTAAACGCTGGTTCATCGAGCCGCGCCCAAACGTCTTCGTAGGCACACTCAACCGGCGCACACACCAAAAAACCATCGAATACATCAAACGCAACGCCGGTGAAATCGGGCTGCTCATCATCAGTAGCTATCCCAACTGCCAAGGCTACAAGATTGAAACTACCGGACCCACAGACCGCAAAGGTGTCGAGGTCTCCGGCCTATGGCTAATCGCCGAAAAATGGGAACCGCCTCCTCCCCAACCCCTGCCAGACCTGCCGGACTTTTCCCCAGACTGGTCACCATAAAACCATTGCAAATCCAGGGTTCTCCCCACACGCGTGGGGATGGTCCGTCTTATTTTTGGCATGCTTTTTGCTAGCAGGCGTTCTCCCCACACGCGTGGGGATGGTCCGACG
>JANWZY010000300.1 GCA_025061935.1 Verrucomicrobiia bacterium | reverse complement strand
GGTGTGATATTCAAGCCTTCTTCCATTAGTCTGACGTAGGCATTTGTGAAAGTGCGGCTGGTTACGGCCTCAGCGTGCCCGTTGGGACTCTGCGCGATCACGTGGGGTCGGCCATGCCGGGACCGTACATTCGGGTAGTTCATTTGTTGCGGCGCATCGAATGGTGCTTCTGGGGTGGTGTCGGGCACCTGTCGGTGGTGTCGGAACAAGCCAAGCCCGAGGATTATCCCGAACACTAATCCGACGAGAATCCATTTTCTCAGTTTCATAGTGGTTGCTTGACTTTCCTTGCCCGCGGTTTGGTTCTGCGTATTTATCTTGTTTGGCCGTTGCGGTAGGTCGAAAATTACTCTGCGTTTCTCGGACATTTTTCTATTTCGTGCTGCGGGGATTCAGCAACGACCGTAGCGCGACTTCTTTCCCCAACAGTTTAACCCCGTCGACGTACAGGATCAAGTCTGGGTCGGCAACCGTTCGCAAGAGCCACACAAGCTCTTCAATAGACGGCACCGCTTGATGGTCGGCTCTGTAGCGCATCGAGCTGTTATTTGGCAGTGGACGCACCGGGAGCGAATCCATCCGCTGGGTGCATGACTTGTAGTGCGGTAATCTGAATGCCGATACTTGGCGGTGATAGATCGGTGCGAACGGATCTGGCTGGTCCAAGCGTCTACCAAGGTGAATTACGAGCCGTAAACCCGGGTGGGCCGCTGCGTGATAACTCCTGCTTGGTTGTACTTGCCGGCCAGTGCAACCGCTTGACGCAGCAACCCTTTCAGTGTTCTCAAATGCGGAAGTACCAGACCGGTCGCGCCTGCCGCTTTTGAGTCAACCCCCACACCAGCCTGCGGCGCGATCCGCTGCCTCGGCGAGGTAAAACGCGGTCTGCCGAGGAATCTGCGGAAACCGATTTTGCGCTGCGGCTTGAAGCTCCAGTAAAACGAGTTCAGCGTTGTGTGCCCTGAAACGTTCCGCTGCTGCAAGTTAGTTGGGGGGCGCATTTTTCGGGTGCGACTTGTTTGAATGCGCTAAGCTGCTTTGGGAGTTCGTCAGGGACCGAGCTTTCCCTCTCAAACATCGCCGGCCAGTTGCAAGCCAGAAACCACGCGCGAGGCGTTCGGATATCTTCCCCACTGCGTCGCGCATGTGTGACCCGCGCCGGGGACGCAGTATAAGCCGAGCAAACGGTCAGCACTGAGTATCCATTCTGCGGGCATATGCTAGCATCTGATGTGGCTCAGGTTTCAATGCTTTTTCCATCGGGCTTGAAAAGTGCGTTAGTGAAGTTTTGGGCTGGGTGACTCGGTCCCGCGCTTGCACCGGAGGTCACTTGCCAGGTCCGCACGCCAGGCTCGGGGACGTGCCCGGTTGTGAAAAAAGGCCTGCGTATGATCCTGCTCGATCCAAGTGGTTTTCTGTGCGGCATGTAAGCGCAAACCATGTCCCCGTGACGTGGAGTGCACCTAAGACCCAAAGAGCTACTGTCCTTGCAGAAAGCAGTCTTTTCTCGCTCCTGATCAAGCGTGTCCGCATAAGCGCAAGTTTCCAACTTTTTCCGACACCATACTCGGTTAAACGTCACGCAAACTCCCAGCGATAACTACAGGTTTAGGTGGCGTGGACGCTTGCGCACAGCCAAGGCTGACGCAGTCCGGCTTCGGAGCAGTCTGGACGTGCGCGTATGCCGGCCAGGGGTTACGTTTGCACATGCAGGCCCACCCAGTCTTCATGCTTTGGCCACCCGTGCCTGCAGAGAAGCAAGGTTCGTGCAGGCGTCGTTAGAAACGCAATTTCAGACTTTAAGGCTTGGCCCCTTTGGGGCCGCGTAGCCTCTACCTGACAGGATGTCTTGGCGAACAGTTTTAGTGGCGCGTGATCGTTTCATTTGCCCACATGCGCCAAGCTGAGCATGTGATTATTTACGGTCTCCGTTTCATAACGTCGGGCAGGCCGCACATGCCCGGAGAAATTGCCGCGCTGTGAACTTTCCTTGGCCCCGGCCCGGAGCGCATCACAAAAGCGCGCTATCGGAGTGCGCCGTGGATTCGACACCGGCAAGTGCAGGCGGTAAGATGGATTGCGTGACACGGGAATATGCATTGCGACCTGCCGGCCCGAGTCCGGCGCCTGGCGCCAGGGCTAGGGAGGGGTTGCGTATCGACTACGCGCGCGAGCTGAACGAGCAACAGCTTGCGGCGGTGACGGCGCCGCCCGGCCCTGCGCTTGTTATAGCCGGGGCCGGGTCGGGCAAGACGCGCACCTTGACGTATCGGGTAGCGTATCTGCTCGAGCACGGTGTCACGCCCGAGCGCATTCTTCTGCTCACGTTCACGAACAAGGCCGCGGCAGAAATGATGCGGCGCGTGGTGGACCTGCTCGGGCAAGACATAGGCGAGTTATGGGGCGGGACTTTCCACGCGATCGGGAACCGAATCTTGCGCAGGCACGCGCGCTTGCTCGGATATGAGCCGGATTACACCATTCTCGACCGCGAGGACGCGCTCGACCTGATCAAGGCGTGCCTTAACGAGGCTGAGATAGACACGAAGCGTGACAGGTTCCCCAAGGCCGATGTGCTTGCCGAGATATTCTCGCTGGCGGTGAATACGCATCGGCATTTGCGGGCAGTTGTGAAGTCGGATTATCCGTGGTTCGAGTTGGTGGCAGACCGGATAATGGGCGTGGCGGAACGGTACGCTGCCCGGAAACGCGCGACGAACTCGATGGATTTTGACGATTTACTTTCGCTGTGGCTGCGGCTGCTGCGAGAGCACGCAGAGGTGCGCGAGTTTTACCAGCGCCGATTCGAGTTCATTCTGGTGGACGAATACCAGGACACAAACAAATTACAGGCCGATATAATTGATCTGCTTGCGGCTAAGCATCGGAATGTAATGGTGGTAGGTGACGACGCACAGAGCATTTACAGTTGGCGCGGCGCAAATTTTGAAAACATTCTCAGGTTCACGGATCGGTATCCTGAAGCGAAAATTTACCGGATCGAAACGAACTACCGCAGCACACCCGAGATACTACGCGTGGCGAATGCGGCCATAGCGGCGAATAAAAACCAA
>JANWZY010000002.1 GCA_025061935.1 Verrucomicrobiia bacterium | reverse complement strand
GTTAACAGCCCTGACCACACCGTGGACCTCGATCCACTGGCTGCCCTCTTGCCCCGTGGCAAGTTGGAACAGCATGACCGGACGCGCCGGCGGCAACGGCGCAGTGCCAAGCACGGTCACGTTCGTGGCAATTACAATTGGAGAGAACTCGCCAGGGTCGGTTACGCCTTCAATAAGCAAAAGATCACCAGTCTTGAAATTCGGCCGCCCGCTTCGCAGCATCACGTAAATACCAGAAACCTCGTCTTGGACAGTGAACCCTGGACGATGCGGGATGCAAACTGTCACCACCGCGCGGAGCCGCACGGGGTACTTCCATGCCGCACGTTCCGGCGGCAAATCGCGCACCTGCCACGCATTCGTCAGCACGGGCAGCTCCGCCGGGCGCGGCCCGACCACTTGTGGCCCGCCCTCGCTCGGACCGACCACTCGGAACGTCGCATCCCGGAGATACACGCGGCCGCCGTCCCACACCGGCACGCCCCACAAATCCACCTGTTGGTTAACTCTGACCCGGGTTGTCTGCGGCGTCTCGGCAAACAACACGCCCGTCGAATCGCTGACTATGATGTATTCGCCGAGCCGCTGCTCGAGCACAATCCCTTGGACCCGCACTTTCGAGCCGGCGGGCAGCGTGGTCGCCGAGCGCATTAGCCCGGCAATCGGCTCAACTGGCAGTGTGTAATCCGGTTCACCGCCGCCCGTGCGCGCCTGCGCTGCGCCAGCCGTGGCCGGAGTGTCCAAGTTTTGGGCACTGCAGAGTGATCCTGCGGCCAGCAAGAAACAGCCCAATGCGGCCGCCCGAAGGCAACGCCTTTCCAATGAGGCTGTCATTGTCCGATAGCTCAACTTTTTCAATAGGTTCAAAAGCGAACAGTTCTGCGTCTGCCGCATTTCCAACTCTTGGCACTGCCTCTTGGACGCGGCTTATCGAGCTGGGAAACAGCAGCTTGTATGCCCTGAGCAAACCGGGCGAACTGCTGTCCGCTTGCGGAGCCAGGAAATATCCGCAAAATCAGACACTTGCCAGCGCATTTCTGCACTCGCTGCTGGCATTAAACGTTGGACACATTTGTCCAACGAAAACCTCAAGCTGAGCCGAAAAACTTTGCCCGCGATGATCGCCCCGCACGCGGGACTTGCAACCCCCGGCCTAAACTCCACCGACCAGCGCCAAGCGCAACAAGTTTAACGCCTGTTGAGCCGTGACTTGCTTGAAACTTATGCGGTCGTACAGATTGTGATGCTTCTGGACCTGCACGCCCGCCGCTGCGGCCAGACCGATGTACACGGTGCCAACAGGCTTCTGCGCCGTGCCCCCGCTCGGACCGGCTATGCCCGTGACAGACAGCGCATAATCCGCGCCGGTAACACGCCGCGCGCCCTCGGCCATCTGGCGCGCTACAAGCTCGCTGACCGCGCCATGCGCCGCAAGCGCGGCCGATTCGACACCCAGTAACGACTGTTTCGAGGCGTTGCTGTACGTGACAAATCCGGCAAGAAAAACCGCAGACGCGCCCGGGACATTTGTGATCCGGTTTGCAATGCATCCGCCAGTGCATGACTCCGCAATTGCCAATGTTTTGCGCCCCTCAGTGAGCAGCCGCACCACCACGGCTTCAAGCTCGTCGGCCCCCTCACCGTAAACTGCGGTACCCAGCACCCCCCGCGCAATCTCTGCTGCACGCTGAACTAGCTCGGTCGCACCCGGCCCGCGGCACGCAAGGCGCAAATCAACGCCCCAAGGAACCGCCACAAAACCCACCTCCAATCCGGCTGAAACAAGCTCCCCAAGTGGCACAGTAATTTTTTCCTGCACGAGGGATTCGCCCAATCCGACCGTCCTCAACGTGCGCGAAACATAGTCCTGGCCCGCGCCAAACTTTTCTTTCAGCAGCGGCGACACTTGCTGCTCGAACATCGGCTTTAACTCGCGGCCCGGCCCAGGCAAAAGGATAAGCCAGCCCGGCTTGCCGTCGCGCCTGAACGGGTTCGGATTCAACTCGATTACAAGCCCCGGCGCCGTACCGTTCGGATTCGGCAGTACCAGCGCGCCCTCAGGCACGCGCGCCTGGCGCTTCGCCGCCGCCGGCACACGCCGCGCGCGCGCCGCATAGAACGCCTCGATATGCTCGACAAGTGCGGGGTCCTCACGCAGTTGCCGCCCGAGCAGGCCCGCTACATGCTCGACCGTCACGTCATCTGAAGTCGGGCCTAGCCCGCCGGTCGTAATGATCACGTCTGCCCTTGCCAGTGCCTCGGCCACAGCCTGACGAATCAACTCTGGCGAGTCCGGCACGCTCACCTGGCGCGCCACGGGCATGCCCAGCTCGGCGAGCCGGCTGCAAAGCCACTGCTGATGCGTGTTCGCAATCGTGCCCAGCAAAAGCTCGGTCCCTATGTTGATCAATTCGACTGTCACGGCTGCAGCAGTTTCGCCTAGACATGCCGCCGGCGGCAAGTGCGCCGCTGCGCGGCGCGCAGCATGCGAAATCAGTCGCCGGACGAGGGTTGTCCCGGCCGCGCAGCGCTGCGCTTGGGAGCAGGTTTGCGGACCTCGGCTTCGAACGCGCCGAACACGTAACTTTTTTGGGGATCGTCTATGCAGCAATAAATTCTGCCTGCCATACGGTTGCTGCTCAGGGGCCCGAATTCGAGCCGGAGCGCAAACGGCGCGGTTACGTCGCGTTTCACGGGCCTGCCTTGCGCGTCTTTCCATCGCAACGCTATACGCGGGAGCTTGTCCGCGGGCTTAAACTCGAGCCGCTGGCCGACCAAGTCTTCGCTGCGCGCAACATCCAGATAAACTGTCAGGCCGAGGTCCGGTGGCCACGCTGCCCCTTGCCGCAGGTTCAACGTACCGCCGTGCAAAGTGGCGCGTTGACATGTGAAGCTCCGCCCAGCGATTCGGCCCGTGGCCGGCACATCGGGTATCACTACATTTCTGAGGTCGAGTGTCCAAGGGCCGACGGGGTCGGCAGGAGAAACGGCGCCCGGCGAACTCGGCGGGGCTGGCGCAGGCCCAGCTTTGTACGCCTGAGTTGCAGACTCGGATGCCCTGTAGAGCTTGTAACCGCCGAAAGCTAACCCCGCGCCAACCACAAACACCACAGCCCAAACGATGTAATCCCGAGCTTGTACTCTATCCACTTGGGCCGGCTCGGCCGCAGGCACTTGCATTAATGGCCTGTCCCGCGCCTCAGAAGCCGTAAGCACAAATTTTGAGTTCTCGCCGGCGGGCGGCTGAGGCACGACCACTTCCCTGAAACATGTCGGGCATTGAATGCGCGAGCCCGCCTGCTCACGGTCGCAGCTCATGTGCTGACCGCAAATCGGACAGGCGAATTTAAACTCGCTCATGCCTCAACGCGCGGCATTAGGCGTGCCACCCAACGCAATTTGCCAGAAGTCGGAACTCCGCGCAATCTGAGCGCGCAACATGGGCGTAGGCGGTCGGTTGCCGGGGTGCTAGTCCGTATGCCCGGAATTCAGTCGTTCGCTAAGTTCACTGTTTGGCGCGTCGGTCCCTGCGCGCAGGGCAAATACTCTGGCCTTGTCGGCCAGGGGCAGACTCGTCTAGGCTGGGCACGTGCGTTCCGAATCGGGGTAAAGCCCGCGGGCAGGCACCGGCGCACAAGTCCAAGGCTGGCCGGCGCCACAGCCGAAGGAACGAGAAAAATTGGGAACCGGATTCAGGACACGGACGCAAAGATGCAAATTGGTGTCAACTGCCATGCCTGAAACAACGATTAAGTCACTGCACGCATTTTTGAGACTGCTGGAGAACCCGGCCGAGTTGAAACGGAAGCTTCCCAGCACGTACAACCCCCGAACTGTCAGGGAAGGCCTGCTCGAGCTGAGCAGGCTGGTCGGACTCGACGCGGCGAAGCTGAAGGAACCGCAGAGCCTTGCCGCGATGATCGGGCAGCAACGGTTCGCCACCGTGCTGGGCGAGCCTACCGTGAACGAGGTCGTAAGCAAGGTATTCGACAGCACCCGCGTGTTGGTGACAATCTTGCTCGACCCGACGCATTTCGAGCGCGCTGCCGCAAGCCACGTCAGCACCGGCCTCGGCCACGCGCCGGCCGCTGCCGTTGCAAGAAAAGAAGGCGAGCAAGTGCTGGACAGCATCAAACCGCTGATCGCGCAAAACGTGAGCCTGACGGCAAAGGTGTTCCGGGCCGTGTTCGAACACCTACTGTGCTTTGCATACGCGCCTGGACTGCTGCAGCCCGGTTCATTACTGGCGGCCGAACTGGCCGGCAAACGCGAGCACGGCAGATCGTTCTTGTCGTGCATACTCTACATCCTGGGGGGCGAATTGGACCGACCGAACCTGCTGCCGTTCATGGTCGAGCAGGGCCTGTTCAGCCTCCAAACCTTCGAGCTGATGCTGCAGAATCGTGACTACTGCGAAGCCTACTACGGATTCAGGAAACGCGAGCGCGCCTTCATCGAGGCGCTGGACGAAGAAGAAGCGCGGCTACACGCCAGGCTCGACAATTTCACTTCGCAGTTCGGGGGCAAGCCGTACAAGGCCGACTTGTTCGACGTCCAAAACCCCGACAAGATCAAAGTGGACGCATACGCGGCCGCGCTCGACCTAATGGAAGCGCTCACGCTGACACCGCTATCGAGCTGCATTCATACCGCTGTAGTAGCAAGCTCGCTGAACTGCGTCAAAACGGTCGATTCCATTGCTGCGCAATTCGAGCGGTTCGCGCGCGGCGCCGCGCCCAAAGACCAGGTCAACCGCGAAATCACCGACCAATTGCTGGCCTTCGCGGCCCAATTCGCGCCGCAGGGCTGAAAACAGACGTGTGGTTACCCGGCCAGGCTTTGCGTGGCGTACCGCACACCCAATCCAAGGCTCAAGGAACGAGCACTTCAGGCCGGAGCCGGCCCAAGATTTGACCTGGGAGCCTTGCGTCTATCGAGTCCGGGGCAGGCTCCTCGGCACCGACATGCACATCGGCAAACACTACGTTTGCCCGGCGGCGATGCCGGAAATGCGCTGTGGCCTCGGTCACGTTTGTGCTCACGTAATAAAACTCTTCGAGCATCGGATTTTGCGGCGAGGCCGGGGGCTGAAACGTATTGATTTGGGCCGCGTCGGCGTACAGTCCGGTGGCCGCAGGCCGCCTGATATTGGCCGAGTTGAATGGCGGCCTGGACGGTGGCGCGGATAGGCACAAGTTATACCCGTAGCCGTACGCCGGGGCGCTGGCTTTGAGCTTGAACTGAGCAAGTGCGTAGTTCAGCGCGGGGCACACCTCGACGCCGCGCCCGAGCAGATACCGGTATAGCGCACCCTGTGCGGGGTCGAATGCACGCGTACCCTCCGGCCCAGGCCCCATCCAACCGAACCAGTAGATTTGGCCAAAATTTGTTTGACCAAACACGTACCTGAAACACGCGCCACCGTTGTCGGCCCAATAAAGCAGCGTCGCAACGCCGATCTGGCGCAGGTTCGACACGCACCGGGCCCGATGCGCAGCCTGCTTGCTCCGGCTCGCAGCGCCGAGCAACAGCGCACTCAATACGCCGAGAATTGCTACTACAACGAGCAACTCGGCCAGTGTAAAACCGGCACGCGCGCGCGCCGACCTGCGCCAGGTTAAACGCATGTATCAAACGGGCGTATGTGCCGCTACGGCCGATACGCGCGGACCCGGTAAAACGCGCGCTCCGCAGGCGGGTCGGTGTCGAGCAAACTTAGTATCGAACCGGTGCCGGGCACACCCCCAGAGACAGCCGTCCACGTCACAAAATCCTGTGTCCGCTCGAGCGTGTAAACCCAATTCGTCTGGCTCAGGAACTGCATCTGCCACGCCCCATTCACAAACGCCCAACTCAAGTCCTGCACCGGTGGCGGCGGGATGGTAATCACCAGATTGTCAACGACACCGCGCGCGCGGATGCTCCCGCCCGAGCCTGCCTCGTTGTAACTGCTCACAGAAAAGGCATTAAGCCGGAAATCACCGAAGTCGGTTGCTACCCAAGGGTACGATAGCCGTGCGTAGAGTTGGCCGTTAGTAAACACGGCGGCCTCGATATTAGTCGTGCCCGCGGCATGGTACAACCGCACGCGGTAATCGGTGCCAAGCTCCAGCGGCGCAGAGGCCGACCAGAACGCGAACGCACTCCGCATGTCTGTCATTGTGGCAGTTAGCCAAGGTCCAAACCCAACATCTGGAAAATAATCGAACTCGAACAAGTTGGGCGAATCTGTCCCGGTACCACGCTTGAAATCCGGGTCCATGGCATCTTCAAGGTTGAAGAACCCGAGCGCGATCTCGAACCCCCAGCCACTGACTTCAACACTGTGCAAGCGCAAATCGAACTCGAGCGCAAACTCATCGGCCAAACACAATACAGTCCCAAGCGGTCGGTAGAAATAGCTGTTCGGCCTGCTCGAGTCCCAAGTCACCTCGAGCACTTGGTTTGTCGAATCCCAACTGAACAGACTCGGATCGCCGTGGATCTGCCAACCCCTCGTCCGCGGGTCAGTGGCGAAGTCCTCTACAAACGTGTCGCCTATCGCAACGCACCGAGCAATTACAAACGCGCCGGCCAGTACCGGCCCAAACAAACCTGACTTTCGCATACGCTGATCTTTCCATGGTTGTGTCCGCGCGCACGCATTGCGCATGCGCATGGACTAGGTCAACGGTTCCATGTGAGACCGGCGCGGCGGGTGATGGGCGTGTTGAATCGTCGAACCGTCGTGACACGAAACTGCTCAACTTCGCACCGCCGAACGGGCAGCAGCGCAGGTGCGCGCAGCCGGCCCCGACGGCTCAAGTCCACGATTCAACAACAAAAAAACCTTCACCCCCGCCAATTGGAAGATGAAGGTCATCTTCAATCGTGCTCCTGCACCCGCAGGAGCAGCCTGGCCTCATCCTTCTCTTTGGCGGAGAAGTCGCCCCGAAACCGTCATCGGAGCTGATGAGCACAGCCAAGCCGGTATCCTGACTCCGGACTGCAAGCCTCGCTCCCGCCTTCCCATGCATGCCCCACCTGCTTGCGCGCAGGCCGGACATGCACAGTGGCATCAGGGAGTTCGTCGTCCGTTACAGTGGCGCAACCGTCCCCGATTCTCACGGGGTTCCCTGGCACTTGGCTGTGGGCTGAGAAGCGGCGGCTCCGCGCCGCCAACATTGTCAAAGAACGCGAATCAATTACAGTCGCACACGGCGTTTGCAAGCAAAATCTTCGGTGGACCTGCACTCTGCCACGCGATTTCTCAAAACGAGTGCGCCCAGACCAATCCGGATGTTCCATTGCCTGCGCACCGGTTCGACGGTCGGCATAGTTCTCTCGGGCCGGGCGGATTCAATCCGCAACTCCCACCGGCGAATCACCATTGCCGATGTAAACACTGCGCGCGGTCCCGGCCCGGCGCCAAAACCCGTGGCGGACATTACACAATCCGAGCCGAGCAGACTGCTTGCGCTTGGCTCCGCCCACGTGAACCGGCGGCTCAATTTTCTCTTGGTCTTTCTGCAACTCGTTGCTTGGCAATGAATAACCACCCAACTGGCTCGGGTGTCTCGACGTGCGCAATGTAGTGAAAGCGCGGTCACAAAAAATCATGCCCTGGCCAAGTACTGATCCGGCCTTTCCCTTACCAATACCCCGAGGTTTGGCAGTTCCAACACTCCCGTGCCGCCTTCTATTTGGGCCGAAATCGCCTGCGTTCGTGGAAAAACTTGGCTTGACGGCCCTACATATTGGTGCTAAAAACGCAAAAAACCACAAAGGCCTGTGGCCAAGCGTTATGCGCTGCCCGAAGTGCGGTTGCCTTGACGACAAAGTCATTGATTCGCGTACCTCGCGGGAAGGCACGACTATCCGCCGGCGCAGGCAGTGCGCTAACTGCAGTTACAGGTTCACGACTTACGAAAAGATTGAACGCGCCGAGCTTATGGTCGTCAAACGTGATGGGCGGCGCGAAGAATTCTCGCGCGAGAAACTTGTAAACGGGATACGCAAGGCTTGTCAGAAACGTCCCATCAGCCCCCAAACAATCGAGTCGCTGGTGGACAAGGTGATCGAACAGTTGACAAGCAAATACGACAGTGAAGTGCCAGCAGAAGAGATAGGCAAACTTGTAATGGACCACTTGCAACAGCTCGATGAGGTGGCGTACGTGCGGTTCGCAAGCGTGTATCGCAGGTTCCAAGAAGCCACCGATTTCGTGCAAGAGGTCAAGAAACTCGAAAGCCAGAAATGATCTTGCTAGCCGATGATTGCCTGCTGTTTGAGCTGCCCAACGGCACAGCCGTGCCGCTGCGACCGGAAATGATCAGGTTCGAATCGACCGGTGGCGCGCACGCAGCTCTGGATACCGAGGCGGTGAACGAAGCTGCTGCGGCGGTTTTCCATTACTTCAAGCACGAACTGAAGCGGACCTCCGTGTCGTTGGGCGAGTTCGCGGTCGCGCTCGAAAAGGTGCTAACCGCGCTTGAACGCGCCGCGCGTGAGGCCGCGCGCAATACACACACCAGCACCCACACAGAGTCGGACCTGGCAGAACTGGCCGAAGTTGTTGACGGAGTCGAACTGCTCTTTTTCCTCGAACTACGCAGGCTAATGCGCAGGCAACTTCGCAACGCGATTGGGCCGTTACGCTTCCGTGGATTGCGCGGATGCGTAAAACGCCTCTGCGGCCTGCGCCGGTGGAACGCAACGTGCGAAGCGCTCAGCGACCAGATTGTGGCTTACATGCGCGAGTGCCTCGAAGCCGAGGCAGCCGATAAAACCTGCGCCATGATCATCCAGTAAGCGAAGGCACCTGCAAGCGCCCAAGCAGGTTGACATTGACGCCCACTGGCACGTTGACACACTCACAACCCAGCTATGGCCAAAACCATTTTTGAAAAAATCATAGCGCGCGAAAGCCCGGCCAGGTTCGTTTACGAAGACGAGCTTGTCGCAGCTTTCCACGATATCAACCCGCAAGCGCCCGTGCACGTACTGGTCGTGCCCAAAAAGCCGATCCCGCGCATCGCCGAGGCGACCCAGGAAGACAAAGAATTGCTTGGGCATTTGCTCCTGAAAGCGGCAGAAGTGGCCGAAAAACTCGGCCTCAAACACACAGGCTACAGGCTGGTGATTAACAACGGGCCGGACGCAGGCGAAGCGGTGCCGCACTTGCACTGCCACATCCTGGGCGGGCGCCGAATGCATTGGCCGCCAGGCTGAACCCGCGCGGAGCAGTTTTCGACAGGCACTTTTCGCCAACCTCGAGGTAACTGTCGCGTCCGAATATCCTCCGGACAAGAGGCAACGGTGGGGGGCGGAGCGCAAGTCCGAGCACTGGCCCGGCGCTATTGGCAAAAGGAACTTATGACCGAACAGCAGCACCTGGAGCAACCCGTCTCTCAATACGCGCGCCGCGACTTCTCCGCGTTGAACCAGGACATGACGGTAGCCGAGGCGCTCGAAGCCTTACGGAAGCAGGACCTGGGCGAGCGAATCGTGTATTTCTACGTCGTGAACGAGGCCGGTCAGCTCACGGGCGTGCTGCCCGTCCGCAGGTTGCTAATGGCCGCCCCAGACAAGCGCATCAAGGATGTGATGCTTACGCGCGTAGTCGCGCTGCCCGAAACCGCAACCGTACTCGAAGCATGCGAGCGATTCGCCATGCACAGGTTCCTTGCCCTCCCAGTCGTGGACGCGCAGCGCCGATTAATCGGTGTGGTGGACATGACACTGTTCACTGAAGAAATTTTTGACCTCACCGAACGCGACAGAATGCACGAGCTGTTCGAGGCGATCGGCTTGCGCGCCGCAGCCATGCGCGAGGCGCGGCCGCTCAGTGCGTTCAGGTACCGGTTCCCATGGCTCCTAGCCACGGTCGCCAGTGGCACAGTCTGCGCGCTGCTCGCAGGTTTATTCGAAGCCACGCTCATCCAGGCAATCGTGTTGGCTTTTTTCCTGACAGTGGTGCTCGGTCTGGGCGAAAGCGTGAGCATCCAGTCGCTGCTGATGACAATCCGGACGCTGCACGGGCGACGGCCCACATGGCAATGGTTCATCCACGCGCTGCGGCGCGAAGTGCCCACCGCACTGCTGCTGGGCGGTGCGTGCGGCGCGCTCGTAGCTACTGTGGCACTGGTCTGGCGCGGCACGCCGATACATGCAGCGCTAGTCGGCGCTAGTATATCGGGAGCAATGACAGTAGCGTGCTTCTGGGGTGTAACCGTGCCGGCCACAATACACGCGCTGCGGCTGGACCCGCGCATCGCCGCCGGGCCGGTCACGCTGGCGCTCACGGATATCACCACGCTCATCATTTATTTTGGCGCGGCGGCGCTGGTGCTATAGCATACCATACCGTCTGCAAACGCACCGCTTGCGCCAGGAGCAACGAACCGGAATCGCTGCCGCGAATCCGGCTCATAAGCTTCGACTACCACCTGGCGCAGCGGCGCGCGCCGGACGCGTCCACTAATGCGCCTGTCTATCCGCGGGTAGGCGGCACGCCCGGAGCACCAAGCCCGACATTGGCAGTGGCGCCCGAGTCGTGTTTCAGATAAATGGTCTGAGTCGGGAACGCAAAATTTATCCCTTCGGCGTCGAACCGCTCCTTGACCCGTAGGTTCAGTTCATGTATGCCCGCCAAGTATTCCTTGTAATCGGTACCGGCCCACCAGTGGATCACAAGAATGTTCAGTGACGAATCCGCGAATTTATTGAAGCTAATCCACACATCGTGTGTTTTGGGATGCGCGCGGTAAATCTCATGCAGAAGCTCGACGGCGCGCTTCACCTTGGGCGCGGGCGTATCGTAGGTAATGCTGATGTTCATTGTCGTCCGGATGTTCGGCCTGCGCGTGATGTTCGTGATGACTGTGTTACCCATAGTTTTGTTCGGCACGGTGATCAGGTGCCCGTCAAGATTCCGCACACGTGTACTGCGCAAACCTATGCTTTCGACCACGCCATCCACATTTTCGAGCTGGATGCGGTCGCCGATCCGGAACGGCTTATCAATGAACACGGCAACCGCACCGAACAGGTTCGCCAGTGTGTCCTGTGCCGCTAAACCTACAGCAAGCCCGCCAATGGATAACGACGCTATGGCGGCGGTCACGTCCACGCCAATATTCGTCAGAGTCACAAGCACAGCCACAACGATGATGAAAAGCTTGAGCGCTTTGCGCACAAGCGGAAATAGCTGCTCATCGAACGCGCGCTCGGCCTCGGCCGCGCTCCGCATACGCCAATAGCCGAGCAACAGGTCCACAAACTTGAGTACAAGGTACGTGGCCGCGCATGCCACAACCACCGCGAACGCTTTGCTGAGATACTTCTGAACCACATCCGGCCACTCGAACACGTCCAGACCGACGCGCAGGAAAAATACAAACGCGATCACCTTCACCGGCCCACGCAGCAGGTCCAGCAGAAGATCGTCGAACTTGGTCTCGGTCCGTTCAGCCCAGCGCCGAAGCCAGAACCGCGTCAGGTAATCCACAAGCTTCGATACATAAAACGCCAAAAAGATGTACACAAACGAGAACAGGTACTTCCACAGCGCGTTGCCCCACAATTCCCACTTCAAAAACGGCAGTTCCGCCGACAGCTTCTCGACCCAGCGTGGCGCCGGCTTGGACTTGGCCGGCTCGACCTTCTTCGAACCCAACTGTTGCGGAGCCGGTGCAGCAGCAGTATCGCCGCTTAGTTGCACCGCGTTCGTCGGTGCCGCAGCAGCGTCACGCGCAGCGACCGAGCTCCATACGCACCAACCAAGCACAATCACCACTACCGCAATGTAAATGCGCAACAGTAAGTCGGCTCTCCGTTTCATAGCTGCAACGATTACAAACGACATGACCGGTTCATGGCAAGCAATCTGCGCTATAGCAGGCGCCACGAACTGGACACACCGACACGCCACGCACACACTGCCCACACGCCGGGCCGGTACTTGGCACTTGCTCAAGCTCCCGGTAGCATCTGCGTATGCGACCGCTGCGGGCAGTGCTCATCTACGTCGCGGCTGTGTTACTGTGCGGCGCGTTGGTCGCGCCTTGCGTTTACCAGTTCGCCCAGGCGGTTTCCGAAACCTTCCCGGGATTGGCGCGCCAACCTTTCCACAGATTTGTGAACCGGACCATGCTCGTTGCCGCGCTTATCGGGCTGTGGCCGCTGCTACGCGCCACCGGGCTTAACTCGCCAGCAGCTCTCGGTCTGGCCGGACATCCCCGTCCATTAGCTATGATTTGCAGTGGCGCAGCGCTCGGCTCGGGCACAGTCCTTGCGGTCGCAAGCCTCGCGCTGGTTACAGGCGCACGCACGCTCGAACCAAGCCTGGCTGGCACAGCCTGGGTTCTCAAACTGGCAGGCATAACAGCCACAGCGGCTGTTGTAGCCGTGCTGGAAGAAACACTGTTTCGCGGCGCGCTGTTCGGCGCTCTGAGAAAGGTATGGCATTGGTGGTTTGCGCTGGTCGTAAGCAGCCTGTTGTTCGCGACCGCACATTTTGTGCAAAGCGGACGCGTGCAAGGGCCTATTGGCTGGCTGAGCGGCTTCGTCGTGCTGGGGCACATGTTCGAAGGATTCCTCCAATTCAAGCGGATCGCACCAATGCTCATCAACCTTTGGCTTGTGGGCGCCATACTGTGCCTCGGGTTCCAGCGCACCGGCAGCTTGCATTTCCCCATTGGCCTGCATGCAGGATGGGTATTCATGTTAAAACTTTACGGATGGCTGACAGTACAAGCCGAACATGCAAACACGGCCCTCTGGGGTACGCGAAAACTAGTTGACGGCTGGGTTGTCCTACCGGTGTTGATCGTACTTTACATCGTCCTGGTACGTGTGCTCCGGCCACAGGTACAGAAAAAAACTTATGGTCAAATCGTTTTTTAATGCGGCACTCGCGCAATGGAGGCGGTTAGGCAACGCGCTACTTGGCCTCTTATTCCCCGACGTCTGTCAGGTCTGCCGGAGTGGCCGCGCCACTGCAGCCCAAGGTTACGTGTGCGACGGGTGCCGGGCCCGCGTGCGGTTCGTGCAGCCACCGGTTTGCGACCGGTGCGGCATGCCGTATCCGGGCGAGATCACCGTACCGTTCGAATGCCGCAATTGCAGCGGCGCCAAGCTTTACTTCAGCCGCGCGCGGGCAGCAGTGACAACCGATGAACCGATACGTGAGGTGATACACCGGTACAAATACCAAAGCGCCGTGTGGTTCGAACCTTTCCTTGCCGAACTTTTTATCATGTGCGCTGCGCCAGAGCTGACCCGTGAAAAGGTCGATCTGATTGTGCCGGTGCCACTGCATCCGGCGCGGAAACGCGAGCGCGGGTTCAATCAGGCCGAGCGGCTCGGCGCACGCCTAGCCGCCGCTACAAGCATCCCAATGGATGCGAAAACCCTGCGGCGCGTGCTCTACACACCGACACAAACGCTGCTGACCCGCGACCAGCGCGCGAAAAATATGCGTGGCGCGTTCGCAGTGCGCCGCGGCCGGCGACTCGATGGCGCGCGCATCGTGCTTGTTGACGACGTGTTTACCACAGGCGCGACCACAAATGCATGCGCCAAAGCACTAATTGAAGCCGGCGCTGCAGAAGTACGTGTCTGGACCGTCGCTCGCGGCAACTAAACTCACGCTTTTCTGCCTCTATCCCCCTCGGCATTAACCAAGAACCGCTGGCGCGCCGACGTGCGGACTGCACCTCGTCCTTTGCTTGATTCGCCACGCAAGTGTTGGTTCATTTGGTCCATGCAGTTGCCGTACCGTGTCTCGACCCTACTCTACTGTTTCAATGACCAGGACGAAGTGCTGCTGCTCAACCGGGCACAAGACCCGAATCGCGGGCTGTGGAGCCCGCCCGGCGGGAAACTCAGAATGGAGATCGGCGAATCACCATACGCTTGCGCATGCCGCGAAGCGAAGGAAGAACTCGGCCTGGAAATCACACCCGCAGATCTGCACCTTACAGGGATTGTGAGCGAACACGGCTATCAAGGCCAAAGCCACTGGCTAATGTTCCTGTTCGAGGTCACAAAACGGCTCAAATCTGTCCCCCCACCAAACGCCGAAGGCAAATTCGCATTCTTCGCGCAAGACAAAATTGCGTCCTTGCCACTGCCAGACACAGATCGCCAACAAATTTGGCCGTTGTTCTGGCAGCACAGGGGCGGCTTCTTCGCAGCGCACTGTCATTGCCACCGGGACGGGCACAACGAATGGACTTTGGAAGAATCCCGGCCCAGCCGCTAGCACGAATCCGAGTATCCCAACGCCAAGGCGACGTTGACCATTAACTACTGAGCTTCAACCGAGCTGAACCAGTCCACAAGCCAACTCACCACCCCCGATATTTGAGCGCATGTCGGTGTGTTTACACGAACACCAAACAGTCGCGTGCGGGCATTGCCCCATCGCGACGCAGCAAGGCCTATCCAGCCTCGAACTAACCCCGCAAAGCTCACACTCCCACAACATTAAACTCCCACATCCAATGGCTTGGCTGGCTTCTCAAAGACTCTTGGCCGGTTTTCGCGGCACACAGCAGGCTTCACCCGACAGAAAACCCGGCGTTAATAGGGCATCAAAAACCCGGGCCGGGCGCGCTCACGCCCGAGAAGCTTATTCATTCGCACCATCACTTGCCTCCCAACCTCGATTAGGTATTTTCGGGGCCGTGCGCGGGCGGACACTCGAAACTGGGAAAAACTGAGCGATGAAGTTCAAGCGGAGAAACAGCGCCGCGCGGCGTCGAAGCCAAGACTGCCTGGCCGGTCTGATCCAGTGCGTAAACGCAACGACGCAGGCACCGCCAGGATAAGCTGTAGTACGGTGTAGTGCCACGCTTCAACGTGACTAACCTCTGAACATGGTTGATGTTAAAACGATCAGAAACCAGGCAGACCAAAACCTGGCGCTCAGGTGCTTGTGGGACTCGCGCCACGGGTCAACTCATGTTGGCGCGAATCAGGTGACAAGTAGTGGAGCTTTCAAACATGCCCGGCCAGGTCGCGCCCAACCATTCCAGTCGGGAAAGACATCGTGAGCGAAGTCGTTATAGACATACACAGCGACGAATATTTCATGGGTGAAGCGTTGCGCCAAGCGCGCGCAGCTTTCGACGCCGGGGAAGTGCCTGTCGGCGCGGTTGTCGTGCGCGAAGGCAAAATAATTGCGCGTGCTCACAACCAAGTCGAGCTGCTCAAGGACGCAACTGCTCACGCCGAAATGCTCGCCCTTACACAGGCACAAGAAGCCGTCGGCGACTGGCGGCTCAACGATTGCACGGTCTATGTGACGAAGGAACCGTGTCCAATGTGCGCCGGCGCACTGGTCCACACACGTGTAGCGCGCGTCGTCTACGGCGTGGCTGATCCGAAGTCCGGCGCCGCCGGCAGCGCGTTAAACCTGCTCCAGTTCCCATCACTCAACCATAAGTGTGAGGTCATGGGTGGCGTCCGCGAGGCCGAATGCAAGGCGCTGTTGCAAGCTTTTTTCGCAGCTCAGCGTGCCTTGGAAAAACAGCAGCGGAACAACAAAACAAGGTCAAACGAACTGCAAGGGACATTAAGCCAGGTCGATTCACCGCCACCGACCTAACTCACCGCAATCAGTGAGTATCTGCGGCCCTCAGCGTCGCGCACGACTCCGTAAGCACGCGGGTCGAGCACAGGTTCCCCATCCACAACGAAAAGATACCTATGATGCCCGTGCGGCAGGGTGACCTCGACACGCCAACCACCATCCGGCTGACGTTGCATCGGAATCGAGCGCGGGTCCCAATTGTTGAAGTCACCCATCAGGTACACTTCCTTCGCATACGGCGCCAAAAGCATGAACTGCACAGGCTTCGCCGTGCGTTTTGCCGAATACCTATCAGGCCGGCCAAGCCAGTACTGCTTGCCCTCAGTGCTGTGGCCTCCTCCTTGATCAGTTTGCCGATTCGATTGGCTGCCCTTTTCTCCTGCCAAGCCTGGCCTCATCGCGTACGTCTTTTTGAACCCTAAATTAACACTTGCCCAAGTATTTTCAAGCCGCGCTGCACACAATCAATCACCGCCCTGTCCAGAACGCTAAAGTTGGGAATTGGCGCTCAAAAACAAGTAGCGCCGCATCAATACAAGATTCGACGTTCAGACCCCCCCGACGCCGGCGCTTGATATGTAGCCCGCAGCTCGCACTTGGTCGCGGGGCCAGTGTGAGGAAAAGCCCGGGCGCGACGCGGTTTTTGCGCCTACTTGAACTAGTCCCAAGACTCGTGCGACTAATTGCCTGAAAATACTCCGAGTTACCGCTGGGCTGGCGGGGTCACCGGCTCGAACCGGTCCGGCACGGACCCTTGGCGCGGCCCCAACGAACCGGCGCTGCGCCGGATGCGCTCCCGCCGCGGAACCTGATTTGTCATACCCGGCGGGCGGTGCGCACTAAACAACTCGCCCAACTTCACATTGCCCTGCCTCTGACTAAGCACTTCTGTCAACGAAGGGAGCATCAAGTACTCGATGGCCTCTTCCAATGCGGCTTTCTCTTCCGGGTCCTCCGTACGCTGCGCCAGCTCGCGCAAGTAATCCGTAGCGCTCCGATCACCAAACTGTATAACGGCCTCGAGGGCTATCTTCCGAATCCGCCGATCCGAATTCGTTAGCTCGATTAAAATCCGCTCTAGGGCCTCCCGATCGTTTCGCATAGCTAGACTGAATAATTCGGCTGCAGCGTCTTCGGGCGTAGCCCAAGTGACGGGCTTAGCGATGGCTGCTTGCTCTGGTTCAGCCCGTGGAAGCCCCTCTTGTTGCCCAAGCTCGATTCGCTGAGTCGGTTTTTCTTTTACGTCCCTCGTGACCTCGGGGATACTGCTTACATATGTCTCCTCCTGCTCCTGTGTCCCGTCACTCTCGCGCAGAAATCTAAGCAGGCCCCACCCTAGCAAGACCATTCCGACGGTTAAGATCAGCCACGGTAAAAAAATCCGCCCGGCTTTCGGTCTCTTTCCTTCGTCAGATTTGTCCACCGAAGCCACACGTACCAGCCATCAGCTCACGTCTCTACCAAGCCTCCACGGCAGCACGCTGCTAATCTTGGATTATCGCTTTGCCGGTGCTGTTGAAATTCCCTAAAAGCAGGAATTCCTCCCAGTAGCTCCATTCCCAGCCATCCCAATATAAATCACCTCCCCAACCCGACAGTTGGGAACAGCGTAGGGAAGCGGTGACGGTCTGCCTACCGTAAGAGTCAAACGCACCGGCAGAAATCGAATAGTCAAACACGCCCCCAAACCAGCCGCCAACTCCCTCGGACGGGAATAGAAAACTCCAATCCCCCGGGGCTTTACCTTTTAACGTAAAAGCGCCAGTATTGCCATTCCCCCTGCCGGAAAGTGGCACTCCTGTGTGATATATTTCCAGCGAAAGCCAGTCGTCAACGACCGCAATAATACCATTGGTCGCATTCACGATGGCCACATACCCGTCTATTCCATCGCCAAATATGTCAAAGTCCGTCACAATAAGCGCAAGCTTTGCCCCGTTGGGTAAAACAACACCCACTTCATTAGTCAAAATATTTAGGATGTCCTTGGTTGTGACCCGCATTTTCTCAGGAGGATAAACCCCCCAATTCCCGCGCTCGTCTTCCCAATAGCCCCCGGGAATATATACAGTTAGGTTAATCACTGTGTTCATGACGACTTGGGCATGCGCAACTGCCGATACACCCAACCATATGCCAAAAAGTAGGAGGATTAGGGACGCTTTCTTTTTCATATGAGATTATTCTTACTTATTCCGCTCCACATTGTCAAGCCAAATTTTTACTTTTGGGCATTGTAATATACCCCCGAAACTAAACCATGGGCGGCAAGACCGGGCCTCGATGGTGGTGAACTGGAAACACACGAGTCACCCTAAAGATCTGGCAACACACCCAGTGGGAAAACAACGTAGGAAATACCGACCAGCACCCGGTAGCATTAGCCTTCGGCCTTCGGGCATCGGTGGTTAAACAGCTTAAGGGATACATGCCTTCATTCCTCCAAAGCGCTTTTCTGGTAAAACCGGGACTCCGACCCTGGTCTCGACCGAGTTAAAGAGCTTACCGGTGCATCCGGGGAGCCCTGTGAGAACATTTCTCTGGGCCGAGGCATCTCGCCGCTCCCAGACGGTCAAAAACACGCAACCCTGTGGCTGGGCTTTTTGCATCTAATTCTTTTCGGGACTGTGAAGTCGGGGCACCTCAGTTTACAAGTCCCGCTATGGTGGCGGCCCTCACGCAAGATGCGCGGTGCAGCCGGTCTGTTTAAACAGCCAAGGTGTAAGAGAAAAACTCGACTCCGTGCACAGCTCAATCCAGGTATCGGCAGAAGCAGGAAACAGAAAAACCGTTTAAGGAAAAACTCAGAACGGACCGATACTGTCTTCCATCAAACCGCGCGCGGGGAAATGGTCCCCCAACGCACTGCATGGCATACCACAAGCGACACGGTGACACAGTTGTCCATATGCATACTTCTTGTTTGGCAAGGTGAAATTGAGAATCGGAATCACGGGCAGTATTGATGAAAGTTGGGCTGCTCATACTTCCAAATAGCCGCGCGTGTGGTGATGGCATACGGGGCTTGAGCCGCCAATTAAAGTCATCCGTTCACTTGCTGAAGGCGCTGGGTTTCGATAAACGCTGGCAAACCGACAAAAAAGCTGACGAGCCATTGGCTCCTCTATTTTTCCGAGGTGAACCTAATACGACTCCCGCCATGCGGGCTAAAGTGGGGTGTAATTTACTTCGACTGCAACGCGTGCCAGAGGACATGAGCCGCGCTTACGGGGATTGACGCGTTCGTGCCTGTGCCCACTGCTGCCGGTTAGTGCTTCGCTTTCTTTAGCGCGCTCGCATTTCGCGCGCCGGACATGAGCTTGATGGTAGGTGACCCGCCCAAGTCTGGGTCACAAACTGAGGCACAAAGGGAATTGCGCCCCCGGGCAACGTGTTTCCGCGTTTCGGGACACCATGGAGCAGGTCGAGCAGACGGGAACGCGGGTATTCCAGCCATTTCGAAAGCGCAAAGCCGCTACTGCCTACAGGCGCATCGGTTTTTGTATGCGTGAACGATCCACCAATTGGCCGGCAATGTTTTTAATAGTCCGCCAAAACATCGTGGTTAGCGAGCGTAAAATCGCTACCAGGTTTGGCTGCGCTCAAACCAAACAGTCCTGCAGGCTAGTCAATAAAAATCAACCGTGGTACTGTGGTCAGTGCTGCTTGGAGCGTTAATGTGGCTGACGGCCAAGGTCGGCACAAGCTGCTGAGCAAATCAGGAATGACAGATTGGCTCGCGATTCCGAAGTTCGATATGAACCTGGACGAAGCTGATAGCGGGCTGCCGCGTGCTGGAAATGCACTGTTTTCTCCCAGTCAAAAGCCCAAACGCAAAATGCCGGTTCGAGCGAGCTTCCGACTGGGCATACAGTCGGCGCTGTTCGTCCTGCCTCAACCCTGCAAAAGGTTAGACCACGTCTAAGCAGTGGCTAAAATGGAATTCCGTCACGGAACCGGATCGTATGCTCACGGGAAAACAGGCTGCATTGACAAGGATCGAGGTGCTTGCCGGCGTGATGGTTTTAGGGGTTTTGCTCAGGCTTCTGTTCGGTGCGGCCACACAGCGTCAAGCGAAAGCACAATGGACTGCTTGTGTCCGCAACTTGAAAACCATTAGGCTCTCATACCGAGTTTGGGCGATCGAGTACAGGGAACCTTTTCTTACAAGTGTTTCACCCAACTTCGGTGGCACCCGGGAGTGCATGGCGTCGCTTGAACTGTTCCGCCATTTTCAATTGATTCCAAACGAGTTGATCTCGCCAAGGGTTTTGGTTTGTCCCACTGACACCCGGCTGCCTGCGAAATCGTGGCCAGAACTCTCACAACCGAACGCCAGCTACTTTGTAAGGCTTGACCCCGATGAGACACACCCATCGTGTTGGCTTGCTGGCGACCGTAATCTCGAGATAGACGGTGCAGTTGCGAAGCCAGGCCTGCATCTTTTTTTGGACGAACCACGTCATCGGCTGGACGCGCGAAATGCATAATCGAGTGGGCAACGAAGCCCTTGCCGACGGCGCGGTACAACAGTTTATCCGGCACCGAACAATTGAATCGCCTCCCGGAATAACCAATAGAATCGTGATCCTGTGACCTGGACGTTTCACAAACATTTCATTAACACCTTGCTTAGCTGCTTAGCCCTGTTGAAAGATTGCGTGCCCGCATTCCCAACCGCTCGAAGCGCGACCCGCTCGTGTGTCGAAGCGTCCTTTCCTAATGCGCCAACTCAAGCGCCGAGCGCCGAGCGGAATGTGCTGTAGCGCGGCGAAAAACGGTTCTTTGCCAACCTGGGCGTTTCTTGCTACGAATTGTCGCATGCAAGACCTGATTGCAAAAGCTGCGACGCTGCTGGAGGCATTGCCATACATCCAACGGTTCCGCAGCCAGACTTTCGTGATCAAGTACGGCGGCAGCTTCATGGACTCGCCGGACCCGGAAGTGCGCACCGGCGTCGCGCGCGACATCGTGTTTCTTGAGGCGGTGGGGATTAACCCGGTGGTGGTGCACGGCGGTGGCAAAGCAATCAGCCGCGCCATGGAAGCGGCCGGGCTCAAGCCCAAGTTTGTGCAAGGGTTGCGCGTGACCGATCGCGCAACGGTCGAGTTGGTCGAGCAGGTGTTGTCCCGCGAGATCAACCCGGAAATAGTGCGGGCCATCGAGCAGTTCGGCGGCAAGGCGCGCGGGTTTTCCGGCACCGAAATTTTCACTTGCCGGAAGTTCAGGCCAAAAACCGCGTCTGGCGAAGAACTCGACATCGGGTTTGTAGGCGATGTGATCGGGGTCAATACTGAACCGCTGCGCGAGTGTATTCGTCGGAGCGTCACGCCAGTGATTAGCCCTACGGCGCGGGGCGAAGACGGCCAGGTTTATAATTGCAATGCGGACGTGGCAGCGGCGCAGGCAGCAATAGCGCTCAAGGCGAAGCGGCTCGTGTTCATGAGCGACGTGCCGGGCTTGCTGCGTGACCCGTCCGATCCGAACTCGGTCATTCCCCACCTACAAGTCGGCGAGGTCGAAGAGCTGAAAATGGCGGGGGTAATTGATGCCGGAATGATCCCAAAGATCGACAGCGGCGTGGCCGCTCTGAAGGCTGGGGTCGAAAAAGTCTCGCTTGTTGACGGGCGCGTGCCGCATGCTGTGCTGCTGGAAATCTTCACAGATGAGGGTGTCGGGACCGAAATTGTCCTGTGAACGGTAAGAATGCCGGCGCGCAACAAAAATCGGCGCCGGCACGCCAAAGAGCTGTGCAAAGTACCATTGAGCTGAGCCAGATGAACATTCTAACGAACCAAACTTCAGCAACGGGGTCAGATGCGCTCGGTGAGATCCGGACGCTGTTCGAGAGAAACGTCGTGCCTAGCTACGCGCGGTTCGACCTCGCGTTCTGCCGTGGCAAGGGTTCGTACCTCTGGGACGTAAATGGGAAAAGGTACCTCGACTTCGCCGGTGGTATCGCTGTGTGTTGTCTGGGTCACGCGCATCCGGAAATAGCCGAAGTAATAGCTGCGCAAGCGCGCGAACTTGTGCACGTGTCGAACCTGTATTACCACGCGCTTCAAGGGCGGCTTGCATCCGAGCTAGTGCGGCTGATAGGCCCGGGCAAGGTATTCTTCTGCAACAGCGGCGCCGAGGCGAACGAAGGCTTGTTCAAACTAGCGCGCAAGTTCGGGCACGAAGAAGGCAGATTTGAAATCCTGACCGCTTACAATTCGTTCCACGGCCGCACCCTGGCCGGCATCGCTGCAACTGGCCAGGACAAGGTCAAAAAAGGGTTCGGCCCGATGGTGCACGGGTTCAGGCATGTGCCGTTCAATGACCTAGATGCGATGCGGAATGCAATCTCACCCGCCACGGTTGCGATCATGGTCGAAGGCATCCAGGGGGAGGGCGGTGTGAACCCTGCTACAGCCCAGTATCTGTTAGGGCTACGGAAGCTGTGCGATGAGTTCAATCTGTTACTCCTGATGGACGAGGTCCAGTGCGGGCACTTTCGCACCGGCAGGTTCCACAGCTATCAGCGGATTCTGGAAGAAGCCGGGCACGCCGGTAATACCGTCCCTGACTCGCCCGGGGGCTCGTTCATCCCTGACGGTGTCTCGATGGCGAAATCGCTCGGAAACGGGTTCCCCATCGGCGCCTTCTGGGTCCGCGACAAATACGCAGACCTTCTTGGCCCTGGCACGCATGCGACCACTTACGGTGGCGGACCACTCGGGTGCGCAGTAGCGCTCAAGGTGCTGGAAATAATCGAGCGAGACAGCTTGGCCGCAAACGCGCGCGCGCTCGGCGCATGGCTCAAGAACGAGTTAGCCAACCTGGTTGAGTCCCATCCGCGCGTGCTCAAGGCAGTCCGCGGCATGGGACTGATGATCGGCGTGGAACTGGCTGAGAAAGAAAAAATCCCTGCTTTTTCAGCCGTGGACAAGCCGGCCTCGGCACAGTTTGCTGCACGACTAAACGAGGCGGGTGTGTTGACTGTACCTGCAGGGCCGCAAGTGGTTCGGCTCCTGCCGGCATTAAACTTGCAGCAAAACGAGGCCGAGGAAGGACTGGATATTATTGCCTCTGTTGTGAGGCAACTTGCGACTTGACCCGGAACGGGTCCGGCGCGTCAAACTCGGCTTTGGCCAATGAAGCATTTGCTTAGCATACAGCAGCTTAACCGGGCCGACATAGATTACATCTTGGGCCGTGCGGCCGTGCTGAAGCGCGAGCGCGGTCGGCACCCCAACCAACCGCTGGCTGGTCAAACCTGGGCGCTGCTCTTCGCCAAATCTTCGACTCGCACGCGCGTGTCGTTTGAAGTCGGCATCCGCGAGCTGGGCGGGCGTGTCATCTTTTTGAGCGCAAATGACATCCAACTCGGCAGAGGCGAGCCAATCAAAGACACCGCGCGCGTGTTGGGCAGGATGGTCCACGGCATGGTCATGCGGACATATGCGCAATCAGACGTCGAAGAGTTCGCACGGTACGCCGGCATCCCCACCATAAACGCGCTTACAGACGAAGAACACCCGTGCCAGATTCTGGCCGATATCTTCACCATCCAGGAGAAGCGCGGGCCGATTGAGGACAAGGTTGTCACGTTTGTCGGTGACGGCGCATGCAACGTAGCCACAAGCTGGGTGTGGGCTGCGGGCAAGCTCGGGTTCGAGCTTCGGATAGCGGCGCCGCGCGCCGATCAGCCGACTCAGGAGCAGCTACGGCGCGCTGGGGGCAACGTCATCTGTACCGAAGACCTGCACGCAGCGGCAACGGACGCAGACGTGCTGTACACGGACGTGTGGGTCTCGATGGGCAAGGAAGCCGAAGCCGCGCAACGGCTGCAAGACCTCGCCAGCTACCAAATCAACCAGGCGCTGGTCAAGCTCGCCAAGCCGGGCGCGCTGGTAATGCATTGCTTGCCTGCGTACCGCGGCAAGGAAATAGCCGAGGACACATTCGAGGCACACGCGCAAACCATATTTGATCAAGCCGAGAACCGTCTGCACGTGCAGAAAGCCATTTTGGAATGGGTGGTGGCATAGAACGCGCCGACCGGAACGTGATGTACGACCGGTGATTTCGCCAGACGCAGCCCACTGCCGTGAACAAGCACGAGCCAACAAAGCCCGGAAAACGCAAAATTCTCAGGCGGGTGCTGTTGATTCTGGCTGTCTGCGCAGCGGTTCTCGCCGCAGCGGGATGGGCCGGGTACAGGTTCATGTTCCCGTACGGTTACAGCCATGCGTGTTCCAAAGGGTTGGGGATGGGACTCCGAATGTACGCAAATGAACACGATGGCTGGCTGCCCTACGGCTGCACCACCCCAGAAGCCTCGTTGGGTTTGCTGGCAAAAATGATTGGACTACGGCGGTCTGGGCTTTCCCTGGCAAGCATATTCCACCACAAGTTACAGCGGCTGCACTGACCAATGGTACGTTCGGCCCGGACACCTGCGGCTGGCACTACATCGAAGGTCTCCGGGTGGACGACGACCCGGGAATTGCCGTCGCTTGGGATAAGGTGGCCGGGCTTGGACATAACGGTGAGCGCCGAACCGGGCTGATGCACGAGGTGATTTTCTTGGACGGTTCAACGGCATTCATAACACGGGCAGACTGGCCCGGGTTTGTTGCAGACCAAAAACAGAAACTCGAATCCGTTATCGCGTCACGGCAACCGGGCGCGCCGGCGATTCGTTGGAGTGACGAAGCCACGCTCGGCCCGAATCGTTTCCCGCCCCAAGCACGAATCGGGGCTCATGCGAGCGCCACTACGCAGTGATAGACGCCGCAAGTGGGAAAACGAATCATTCTCGGCTCGGCTAATTCCGAATCCATCTCGGTCTTTGGGCCGCCGGTGCCATACCAGTCGCGCTGGGAAATTGCATCATTGCTGGGTACCCGGCGCGGGACACTGACCGAGCGAATGGCACCATTCTGTCAGCGCCGCGCCGCTCGCTCGGGATTGATCTCGCGCTTCGCCCCAGCACATGACCGTGGACATTGCCAATCCGAGGCCAATCAGCACGACAGAACCAGGCGCAACGCGCCTTCGACCGGTTGTGCCTGCCTCCAACCTGACAAAATTTTTGTCCCACCTGGGACAAAAATTTTGGACTGTGGGGGTATAGGTCGTGCTAAAGTCGCCGCCTGTCCGGTACTTTTGTCACGGCCAGGATTCTGTCGCGTTTCCGGCGCCGGTAGGCCAAGCCGCTCAAAGCCCGTCAGGGCGACAGATCCCGGAAAGCCACAGCGGCAGCCGCGGCTTGACAAGCGCAGCTACGGCCGACTTTGACCCGCTCTCGTAGCTGCGTTTGTTAAAACGCGGAGCCAATTGAGCGAGGTGCGGACAATCCTGCGCTTTGGCAAGCGCAAGCTACGTGGTCACACCCCGTAGCCACGTTTGTAAAAACGTGGAAGACATGGATGATCGGTTTCCAGTGCCGACTGCGCTTTGACAAGCGCAGCTAGCACACTAGCGCACCTTGGGGTGTTGCT
>JANWZY010000029.1 GCA_025061935.1 Verrucomicrobiia bacterium | reverse complement strand
TTGCCACTGGTAGGTGCGGCCAGTGCCCGATGCTGCCACTCTAAATGTGTGTGATAGGCCTGCTGCTATGGTCATGTTGGTCGGCGGGGCAACAATCGTCGGATTTACGCACATTCCAAACCACGGCGTTACGTCTGCCCAGGTCGTGCCGATGCGCAACTCGTCAAACTCAGCATCTACACCACTCCCAATTGCGAATCGGCCGGGGTTGCTCCCCGTGGCATCCTCGTCCCCATACGGTGGCGAGTCGCCAGCTACAGCACTAGGCGGAGGCAGATTATTTTCGGGTGCGCCAAACGAAGCGGCGGGCGGGTTCACCCACAAATAGGCCACATCGTTGGACCACCCTGGCTTCAAATGGTAACGCACAACAAGGAAGATTGTTGCACCGGCGCTTATGTTAGTCCCTGCCCAGTTCGTTATAGCAATCGAATCGCTGATGCCCTTCGCTATGCCCACCTGAATGAAGTCGCCAACCCTACGTGCCATCACATCAAAAAATTGGCGTAAACCAGTGCCCGAGTTCTGCTTGTTTACCCTTACAAGTATATTCGTTCCACCGATTCGAGTGACATCGTTAAACTTGTATAAGAACGAAAAATAAAGGTTCGTTCCCTCCGACGGAACGTTCTGGTTTGTCCAAACGTTCCCTAAGAACTGGTTTCGCGTCTGCAGGTTGCTCACCGTGCCGATAAAGACTCTATCCCCTTCGGAAGCTATCAGACCAAGGTTTGTCCCGATCAAACTGCCTGCGCCGTTTGTGACAGTTGGTCCGCCGGTGCCGGGCGGATTGCCCCAGCCCTCCGCGGTGCCGATCCCCGGCGCACCTAAAACGCCTGTCGGCACGTTCACAATTTGGCTTTCTCGGACCAGAACGGCGTGGGAGGTTTGCAGGCCCAGCGTAGCCAGTGCGACTGTTAGTCCGGCCAAAATGAGCCGGCTGAAAATGGTCGGGGTCTTTGGAATATTCTTGTGCCTATTCATAAACGCGGTTGGGTTTTTGGTTATGCTGATGTTCATTGGACTTTGCACAATTTTACTTTATGAGCCGCGGAGCCGGGTGTCAAAGGAAACAGCCATTGCATTTTTGCACTTTACCATGAAAAAAGTGCACTGAGCCGGCACCGCCTTTCGGAGCCGGTCCAGGATCAGAGTCGAGGTACTGGAAGCTTCCCAAACGCATAGGGAGGTATTGCTTTTTCGAATGACTAAGGCGCGTGCGCGGACCGGTTTTCCGGCTGGTGGGCGATGCAGGATTCGAACCTGCGACCACCTCCGTGTAAGGGAGATGCGCTAGCCACTGCGCTAATCGCCCGACACCGGCATAAAAGTAGGCTCGAAACTCAAGCTTGACAACGCCAAAGCGTGCGCGATCCAAGCAGCGGGCTTCGCCGCCGCGGCGAGCACGCTGCCGCACCCACGCAGGCAAGCGCTGGGGCGCGCGGCGCCGGTTCCAGCATTTTGCCGGCGGTCCCAGCACCGGGTAAACTACCGAAATGCCTGGCTGCGGCCAACTCTGGATGAACAGGGCAAAAAGGTACAGTACCTCGGCGCGCCGGCTGCGCGGCGAACACGCATGGTTTGGCCTTGCGTGAATTTACGCGCCCCCCTCCCAAACATTTTGCTTCACCTGCAGATATAGGAGCTTAACATCGGACCGCATGAACAGTTCTGGTCCGAGCCAAGTGAAACTGGGCGAACTTCTCACTCCGGCCACGGTCAAGTTGAACCTGGCCGGGGCCGACCGCGATTCCGTGCTGGCCGAGCTGGTGTCGCTTATTCCCGAAATAGCGGACCAGCCCGAGGCACAAGCCACGCTGCTGCGCGCATTGATCGAGCGCGAACAGTTGCATAGTACCGGCATAGGTGACGGCATAGCACTGCCGCATGCACGGAACCCGTTGGTCGGATTGGTAAACCGGCCAGTAATCGTCTTTGGGCGGCATCCGGCTGGCATTCCTTACGGTGCAATAGATGGTCAGCCTGCGCGGCTTTTCTTCCTGCTAATCGCGCCGACTGTGACCCAGCATCTTGCGATGCTGGCGCGGATCAGCCGCCTGTTGCGCGACGCGAAGCTGCGTCAAGGCCTGCTTACTGCGCAGACGCCAGAACAGGTCGTGGCCCTTGTACGCGATGCCGAGGCAAGAATGCTTTCATCGTAGTGAGCCGCCTCCATCGCTCGGAGTGCTTTAATTGCCGCGATGTCCCTGCAAAGCTCGCAGGGTCTGAGGCTTTCCCCAACGCTGGGAGGATAAACGCCGCAACGCTGTGCGAAACCGAAAATAGCGGCACGTGGGGTCAACACGGACAACATACCCGGGGATATTCCCCGATCTTGGTTCGGGCTTGATGTTTGCACCGGGCATCAGCCTGGGATTGCACGAGATTCGGGGCCATTAAGCCGATTCAAAAACTCCCAGCACCGTGTGCGAAGCCGCTGAAGCCGCGGATGCAGTCGGCTCAATTAGCGCTCTGCATGTTGAACCCCTGCGCTAAAAGGCGAGGGCAACCCTGGCCGGGCTGCTAGCCCATAACTGTGCAGTAGGCTCGGCCCGAAGGCTAAATTGATAACTGCGGCCAAGGTCTGCTTTTCAGCATTGCGGCAACCGATGCACTCAGACCTGGAATTTTGCCTCATCTATTCGGGCCGTGGCCCTTGGCCACAATCTCGCCCGGGAACCCGAGCTGGCGCAGTGCTTCGAATAAGACCAGGGCGACGCAATTGGACAGGTTCAGCGACCGCGCTTCCGGGTTGAACATTGGAATCCTGAGCCACCGCGCGCGGTACCGTTCCAGCAGTGCAGGGGGTAACCCAGCGGTTTCACGGCCAAAAACTAGATAGTCGTCCGGCTCGAATCGTGCGTCTGTGTACAGCCTCGGGCCGCCCTGCTCGATGAACCATAGCCGCGCGGCCGCAGGCAGGCCGCGCTCGAATTCAGCCCAACTCGGCCACATGAAGACTTCCACTTTGTCCCAGTAATCCATGCCGGCGCGCCGGAGCTGCGCGTCGTCGAGCTTGAAGCCGAGCGGCTCGATCAAATGCAGCCGCGTGCGCGTGGCCGCGCATAAGCGGGCCACATTGCCCGTGTTAGGCGGAATTTCAGGCTCGACCAGTACTACATTCACACCGGCAAGCCTGTACGCGCGCCTGGACGGTGTCAACCGACCAAAACAGTGACAGAGCCGAATCCCGTGCGGGAGTCCGTTCCGGCTATGGCACCATGCGCACGCGGTAGTACCCTTGCGCGTTGGTTGTTTGATGGATCACCACGCACTCCGGTGGTGTAGCCGGCACGTCAGTCAACACCGGTACTAGCGGTTGGCCGATGTCAGCGGTCCATTGCAGATCATAAGTCTCGTCTGTGCGGCTGAGCCATCGAACCTCGACGCCCTGCTCTGTAATCCTCGGGAAGGCGCTGAACTTGAACTCAGTGATGTCCCGCTCGAAAATCCATGATTCCTCGCCGTCAGACGTATTCGCTACAAGCTTGAACACGCGCGGCTCCTGCCCCGACTGATTCGGATAGGGGTGCACCATCATGTACACTGCGCCGGTGGGACTTTGCGGAATGATCGGGTTTTTGTTAAGTTGCAGCCACATCGCCTCTTTCCATTCGTAGATGTCGAACCACTTTGTGTCCACTTCCTCGCCCGTGCGCCACATTAACAACACTACGTCGTTGGTCGAGAACGCCCTGAAATACACAATCGGCTTCGGCACACGGCTCAAATACACCCTGTGCGTACCATAGTGGATATACCAGCCAGGCTGGCCGGGCACTTCCGCGCCCTCGGGCAGGTCCTTGAACGTGCCTGAAACGGCCTGCGCGCGCCGCACAAAAATGTATGGCTCGGTCCCTTCGAGTGCGCCAATGAGTTGGAGCACCGCATTTGGGTCTATGGCGAGCGCGCCGCCGTGCTGCAGATCAAGGGTATCAATTGATCCGGGGCCGCGCCCGGCCTCGATCCTAAGCACGCTACCCGGACCAAGCACTACGTTGTTGCTTACTATTAAGGTGTCTATCGCTGGCACACCGACGGCGCCGCCCGGGCTGAGCACACCGCCCGTCAGATTAACAGGCCCAGAGATGCTCCCTGCGCCACCGAGCACACCACGCCCAGTGACGGTAACGGGGCCGGGCCCGAGTCCGTACCCTGCGCGCGGGGGGTTGTTCACCAGCACCGCACCGTCGTTGATCGTGCACCCGGCCAGGACTGTATTCACGTTGGTGAGCACAATTGTGCCTGCGCCATACTTGTTAAACCCGCCGCTTGTGATTGATGCGCCAATCAGAAGAACCGTTCCATCTTTAACGTTGATGTCTTGTATGCCCGAAAACGAAAGCTTCCCATTGATTGACGACCCGCTCGAACCCATGCACGCGACCGGGCCAGCCATTTCCAGCACGCCGCCATCTGTCTCTACTGCAGCGTCGAGCAAGGTCAGCCCTGCGAGCCGCGCGCCATACCCGTTGAGGTCGAGCAGGCTCGCCGGATTAATGGTCGCGGTCGCGCCCAGGCCGAACTGCCCGGGACCCAAGCACGAAACAGATGCCTGGCTGAAGAAGGTACCGATTGTGAGCTGGCCAGGAATCGCCACTGCGCCAAGCTTGCCCAGCACCAACTGTCCCATGCTCACCACCGTCGGCCCCGTGTAAGTGTTCGGCGCGCTCCCGCCAAACGTGAGCACGCCCGGCCCGACCTTGGTCACACTCGAGCCGGCGCCAGTGATCGCGCCGTGCACGGTAATATTCCCACCGCCGTAAAAGCTCAAATCATGCCCTGCGGCATTAACCGTGCCGGACACGGTCAATGTCGCGGCCGGGTCGCAACCAATGGCCGACGCCGAGCCAAGCGTAATTGTGCCGGCCCAACTGTTGTTGCCCGTTGCGCTGTACAAAGCCCCAAGCCCGCCGCCTGTGCCGTTCAAGGTCAGTGGTTCCGCACCGACCGCAATGCCACCGCGCAACTCGAGTCGCGCGCCATCGGCGACCGTGGTCCCCCCGGCCACAGAGCCCAACGCGCCGCTCGAGTTGGCCGCGACCTGGCCTGAAGTAATGGCCAGCGTGCCGCCAAAGGTATTGTTGCCGCTGAGCACTAGCCTGCCCGGCCCCTGCTTGGTTATTCCTCCGCCAGCGATCTCTGCCGAAACCACAAGGTCGTCAACGGCTGTGCCGTCGCCGACGTCGAACAGGCGGACGCCGCCACCTAGATCGAGCCTGCCGCTGATAGTATTCGTTTGATTCCCCGCCGACCTGACCGTGCCGGCCAAGACCAACGTGCCTGTACCAGTCACTACGCTGCCATTGCTCAGGCTGAGCATGCCGCTTATGCCCGCACTGTAGTTGTTCAGGTTAAGCTGGCTGCCAGTGTTTACCACTACGTCGAAGTCACCCCCACTAAGCTGGCCGTGGTTGTCGAGCCGTACCGTGGCGGGGTTAATCCCGTCGCCTATGACCAGATCGCCCGGGACGGCCTCGCCCGCAGTCTTTGCCAGCACGAGCGTGCCCTGGTTTACATAAGTCGCACCCCCGTAAGTGTTAGGGACCGAGCCTGCAAAGACGAGTGTACCCGCGCCCGTCTTCACCACATTGTTGTCGCCCGAAATTGCGTTGGTCAGGGTCAAACTTCCGAACGGTTCGACGCCGATCGTGCTGTTGGCCATAAGCAACACCGCGCCGCCGAACACGCTGTTGCCGCTGGCGTAGAGCGCGCCGCTGCCAGCAGGGCCGCTGCCCGCAATTGCCAGCGGCTCCGGTGTAGTGTAACCGACATTTTGGAGGCCGAGCGCAGCGCCGCTGCTGACAGTCGTGCCCGCCGTCGTGGTGCCGAGCGCGCCGTTGGCTGACGCGATCAATCTGCCGGCTTCGACCAGCGTCAGTCCGCCATAACTATTCGAGCTTGCCAGCGTTGCCTGGCCCGAACCTCGTTTGGTCAAGCCGCCGGCTCCGCCAATTCTCCCGCCTGAGAACATGTAAGCAGTCGAGCTATTGCTGATCAGGACTGACGCGGGTGCAACGCCTCCACTTGCGACCGTGATTGACGTGTTGGCCGCGCCGTCGGCAAAAGTCACGTGGTCGCCGCTGCCGAATAGGCCCGCGTACCCGCCCACATTCCAGTTCGCAGTGGTGGTGTCCCAGTTCCCGTTAACCGCGCCTGCCCAACTGATGCCGGCACCTTGATAGCTGATTGTCAGTTTCGGTCGGTAAATCGGGTTATTCGTGTCGCGCGAGGAGAACCGGCCCCAAACAACCGAGCCGCCCCCGGTGAAGTAAGACGAGAACAACAACAACCCATTGTTTGTCGCGCCGGCGTACCACTGCGCCACACTCGGCTGCACATTGAACGGGACCCAGTTGCCCGGCTCGATTGCGCCGGGGACCGAACCGCCAGGTCTTTTAATCAAGTTTGTCCCGTTCCCGTCATCAATCTTATCGTACCAGCCGCCGAATTGGCCCGTCCACTCAAGCGTCTGATTCTGGTCGCGATATCTGAAATTAACGCCTTCAGCGTCTTTGCCCGACGGGCCGCCATTGTTCTCAAACCACCACTTTGTAGGGTCCACGCGGTACGGCTTAATACCCATTGCGTTGTTTTCGAGGAAGCTTTCGGCCTCAAAATAGAACAGCTCAAGTGTGGCACCGCTCAACGAGCTGAAATTAAGCACTGGCAACTCGAACTTAATGATCGTGTGGTCCTCAGCAAAGTATTGATCGTTTGTATCGCACTTGATCCGCAATTCGTGGCTCGCACCATAGTTCTGGTCCCGGTCTGTCTCGTCCAACCAGGAGTCAGTTGTGCCATCGTAGGTGCCGCCCCCTATTCGGGGCGTCACACCGTGCTGTAGCGTCACACTGGCTGCTTGTGCAGAAACAAGCGACAACAGTAGGCCGGTGAATGCGAGCACGCAAAGTGACAAAGAGTTCAACCTGAGTCCGTTCGTCTGCTGGCATGACAACAAACCAATTGGTCGTTCGGTTCGGGATTTCATAGCGTTGGTTTCTTGGGGGTTATATTTAGCGGATTATCTTGCTGCAGATCGCGCGCGGCGCCCGCTGGCCGCGCGCTGCTCGGTGAGCTTGCGCCCTGGTCTGCCACAGCCGGGCAACTAGACCTCGAATGCGTCATGCGCCCTTTGCGCAGTCTGTTCGGAAACGAGTGTGGCTCGCCAATAACACTGTGGTCAAGCAAAAAAGCCAGGAACGAATACGGCAATCCGGTTGGCTGAACCGACTGGCCAGCCGCCAACGCCGGATCGACACAAACACGCCCGTCAGGGAAAGAGCAAACGAGACTGATTTCAATTGCTAGGACCAAAGACATTTTTACTTAGCTCGGTCACAAAAACAATTCTCGGACGGTTTGGCCATCTGACTCGACCCGGAGTGGAGGCGTAAATGAGACAAGGCATAGGTTGGTGATCAAAACACCAACGCTGCACTGAGTGTGCCCTATCGAGCCACTTATTCCACTGCTCGTTTGTCCAACGCATCCGCGGCCCTGCGCCCGCTTGCATTGGCGCCGCTTCAACCCTAACATGACCGGGCTTTCGGATAGGCAAAAAGGTTAATGACAAACGAACCATGACTAAAATCGAACATATTCAGGCGCGTGAGATCTTGGACTCACGCGGTAACCCGACCGTCGAGGTTGACGTGTCTTTGGAATGCGGCGCAATTGGACGTGCCGCTGTGCCATCAGGCGCAAGCACAGGCGAAAACGAAGCGCTCGAGCTGCGCGACGGCGACAAGAACCGCTACATGGGCAAGGGCGTCCGGAAAGCCGTCGCCAATGTGAACACCAAGATTGCGCCGGCGCTGCTGGGCATGGACGCGCTCGACCAGGTGGCCATTGACCGAACCATGCTCGAGCTGGACGGCACCGAGACAAAGTCGAAGCTCGGCGCAAATGCGATCCTTGCCGTCTCGCTCGCCACAGCCAAGGCTGCTGCGGCAGCACTCGGGCAGCCGTTGTTCAGGTACCTGGGCGGCCCGAATGCCAAGGTATTGCCTGTGCCGATGGCCAATGTCATCAACGGTGGCGCACACTCTGACGCACCAATTGACTTCCAAGAGTTCATGATCATGCCGCTGGGCCTGCCCACGTTCAGCGAGGGGTTGCGCGCCATTGTCGAGACATTCCACGAGCTCAAATCTGTGCTTAAGAAACGCGGCCTGAGCACCGCCGTCGGGGATGAAGGCGGGTTCGCACCGAACCTCAAAAGCGCCGAGGACGCTATTGAAACAATGCTCCAAGCTATAAAGAACGCCGGGTACAAAGCCGGCAAGGAAATCTATCTGGCACTGGACGTGGCCGCTTCCGAGTTCTACAGCGGCAACGGCAAATACACATTCAAAAAGAGCACGGGCGAAACTGTCACAGGCGATGACTTGGTGAACCTTTACGCTGAACTGGTCAGCAAATACCCGATTGTAAGCATCGAAGACGGCTGCGCCGAGAGCGACTGGGCCACGTGGAAAAAGCTCACCGCAAAGCTCGGCGACAAAATCCAGCTTGTCGGCGACGACCTGTTCGTCACCAATGTAAAATTCCTGCGTAAGGGCATCGAGCAAGGTGTGGCCAACGCGATCCTGGTTAAAGTAAATCAGATCGGTTCACTGACAGAAACGCTCGACTGTGTAGAACTGGCCAAAACGAACGCTTACAGGTGCGTAATCAGCCACAGGTCCGGCGAAACCGAAGACGCCACGATCGCAGACATAGCTGTGGCAACCAACTGCGGCCAGATCAAGACCGGCAGCCTCAGCAGGTCCGACCGGCTCGCCAAATACAACCAACTCTTACGCATCGAAGAGGTGCTCGGGAAACAAGCTGTGTATGCCGGCACCGCTGCAGTAGCGAAAAAACTCTGACATCCGGCCCGAGACTCCGCACCTTAGTTGTCGTAAACGCCGGGGTCCAGTCCGCTGGACCCCGGCCTATTTTTAGCCGGAACAGCCGTTAGGAAACCGTCGAAGCCACACAACCATAAACAAACCCGGAGTACTGCAATCATGCTGGTGAGGTGGACAGGCCGAAGTGCCCAAACGAGAAACGTGCAACTGCGGCCATAACGAACCATACGCTTCTTCAACTCGGCAAATCTTTCAATCGCACTGCACGCCGGTGAAGCTCCCTCCCGCTCATACCTTGGCAATGGTTACGGGCCAGGGCAAGGGAACATAAAGCCAGTCGCCCGTAACCCACACCCAATTTAGCGCTGGCGCGCGGGTCGCATGCCGTGCCGAACCAAACAGTGAGAGGGCCGGCACCTGTGTGCCGCCACTTATGTGGCGCGCTTAACCCCTGTCGTATCCAAAGGGGGCCAACACCTGCAGAAGTGCGAATCTCGCCAGGGCAACGTACCACTAGCCCGGCGTGCCAACGGCTGGAAGATGAAGCCCGATCCACATTCATATGTCCGCCTCGGACGCGCCACAAACCGAGATCACGCATCACGAGCTACCCGCCCACAAGCCATTAGCCACTTAAGCGCGGCGGCTAGCACGCAGACCATATGCGCGCCTAACCAGGCCCCAACCTACCCAGACCTTGTCAAAATTTTTGTCCCAGGTGGGACAAAAATTTTGAATTGTGGGGGCCAGGCCGGGTTGGGTTCCCCGGCTAACTTGTACTTTTGTGACGGCTAAATGCTGCTGCGGTCGGGGTGCTCATAAGCTCAGCAGTTGAAAGCCTGCCATAGGGACAAACCTATAGTCCACCATGTCAATGGTGGGGGGAAAAGTGCAAAGACCCGTGCTAGTCCCAACTGGAGAGCCAGAATGCAGAACCCATCGTCCGGGCCGCGTTTCGACAAACGCGGCTAACGTTGCTCCGACCTTAGCCACTTGTGGAACAGCGTGGAACCATATGGCCCCTCCAACGCCGGCTACAGTCACAGCGGTCACGGCTCTTGCCAAACTGTGGTGCCTAAGGCCGACTCAGTTCAGGTGCGCACCGACTGGGCGGGGATACAAGCTGGGTCGGACTATCCCAGGAGTCGCGTTTCTAAAAACGCGGAGCCAAACCGTACCTGCTCGGGGCTATTTTGCACTCGTTTGAGCGTTGCGCAACCTGGTGACGCTTTAATGCCACAACATTAGCACAAGGCTTCGCCTGGGCGTCAAAAAGTGCCACGGGAACCAACTCGTTTCGAAGCCTTGGCTTGCACGCGTTTAATCATTCCCTTTGAACCGGTTTCGTGGGCTGGTGCCAGCATTTACCCGGCTGAACCTGGGGGAAAAGCCCCGCTCACTCCATGAATCGTCCGCAGCAAAACCCCAGCCGTTTCAGGGGTACGGTGCTGCATACAATGGCCGCGAGGCGCGAGGCGTCCGGGAGGCGTTCTGCCGATCCCAAAAAAGTTCGAGAAATGTATTGCGTTTCCGGCGCTGGGCGTGTAGAAGGAGGGCATGAAAAAGCTCATCGGCATCACACTCGTAGGCGTCGTCTTAACGACAATCAGCGCGCAAGGTGCCGGTTTCCAGCTCTCGCTGACACCGGATATTGCGATTCATCCAAGGACAACCACCATACGTGGCGTGTCACTTGGCATTTGGGGGGAGAACCCGCAGCACAGCTTTAACTTCGGGTTCGTTAACGGCAGCACGGGGGAAAGCTCCGGCTTTAGCTGGGCAATTATTGCCAACTATGCCGACTCGTACAAAGGCGTCCAGTGGGGCATTGTGAACGTGGCCAAGACGAGCTTTGTCGGGTGGCAAGATGGCTGGGTCAACTATTCCCGCGGCACATTCGTAGGGTTCCAATCTGCGCTGGTGAATATTGCGCAAGAGTTCAAGGGTTTGCAGTTGGGCGTGATCAATTACGCGGACGACCTGAGAGGTGTGCAAATTGGCGGGTTGAACATTGCGGTCAATAATCCGTGGTTCACCGGATTCCCGAGCAAGCTGGCCACGGGCTTCCCGATAATCAACTGGTCGTTCTAGTGGGCAGGTGCCCTAGCGGCTCCCTGCAAGCATTTCGAGCCGGAAGTCTGGAGTGCGACTTCCGGCTCATGTTTTTAAAAGGTTGTTACGACCCGCCACCCGCCATGGGTGCGCTGCCGCCGCCACCGCACGTAATTGCGCCACAGGCACAACAGAGGCTGCTTCTAAAGCATTTATTGGCTCTCTAGCCCTGAAAACGGGTTGTTTACGAATCCGCTTTTAGACGGGCCGAGCTGGTTAAGGCCCGGCTGGGCTTGGCCACTAGGCTGAACAGTCTGCCGCGCTTGCGGCGTTTGCGGCTGCGGAGCGGGGTTACTCGGACCGGTTGGGGCCGGCGCAGTGCCTTCGGCTTCCGCAAGGCGCGGATTTTTGGCGCGCTTGTTCCGTGGCAGGGGATTCACCGTGACCGTGATACCGCGCCCGACAAGTTTCGGTTCAGAATCCGGCTTCCCATACGGCGCCAGCTCAGCAAGGAATTTTTGGACGACCTGGAAGCCCAAATCGGTGTGCTGCATTTCGCGTCCGCGGAACCGCAACACCACTTTCACCTTCATCTCTTCGCACAGAAAGTCTATTGCGTGCCCGAGTTTCACACTCAGGTCGTGCGGGTCTATCTTGGGGCTGAGCTGGATTTCCTTGACCTTGGTCGCGTGTTGGTGTTTCCGCGCCTCCTTTTCGCGCTTGGCCTGTTCGTACCTGAACTTGCCGTAGTCGAGTATTCTGCACACCGGCGGGGTGGCCGTGGGCGCGACCTCGACAAGGTCGAGACCCCGGCTGCGTGCCATTGCCAAGGCCTCTTGAAGCGGGAACACGCCCAAGTTCTTCCCGTCCGAGTCAATGACGCGGACTTCGCGCGCGCGAATTTTGCCGTTCACACGCGGACCAGACATCGAATGGAACGTTTGTGGCGAACTCACGGTACTAGCTCGGTTTGTAGGTATTCAGCGGTTATGTTTGGTTTTTGGCCTAACGTTCAGGTTGCGGTTGTTAAACAACCTCCATTCGCCTGCGCTTCTGCTCCTGACACGGTGTAGCCCTGTCAGGGCGCGCAGCCCGAAAACTTCCGTGCTTCGACTCGGCGCGAAATGATGGACCACTACGGTGTGGAATGTGCAACTCATCACTCTCACGATAAGCGGGCCATCTGCATATGCGCCGCCCCGGATGGCGCGTCGGTAAAATGCCACCCCCACATGGGGCCGCGCAAAGGAGGCGATTTAGGAACGGAATGATGCGTCATGATTCCGTAACGGGATCATTCTGAGGAACTGCGCCGTCGAGCTGGTGGGCATACGAAATCCTGTCGGTCAAATCCTTTGAGGCAGGGAACCGGCTGGGCGTCAACCTGCCCGGCCCACACACACGTGATCCGCACTTGCTATACGCGGTTGGCCTGACGGTTGTGGTACCCAAGCTGCCAGAAAAAAAAGGTTCCTCTCGCTTATCTCGCCGCTGACACCCGCACTGGTGCATACACCATTTGTCCGGCGCCCTCACCTTCACGAACCGTGCGGGCAACACCCAGAGTCTCATCTCCCTTAATCGTACAGGTTTCAAAAGCTGTCAAAGTTTCGCGCCGGTACGTTGGTGTTGTCAACAGCTTTTTTCTTAAAATTTCTCACACCGGCTGCGTCCGCGTACTGTAACGGAACCGGAACTGGACCGGATACGGCGTAACTGCTCGCGCCGCCATGCACGTATTGACTCGGGGTAAAGCACAACCGCCTTCATACGCCGCACAAGATGGCCTATTGGAAACCAATTGACCGTAATGCCGAACACGCTCACGTATTCGCTTCGTCCGGCCCGTGCCTGCGCGCGGTCAATGCGAGAAAAATGGCCTCTAGCGGCCCGGTTGCGCCAGCGCGGCTGCGAAGCTCGTCGGGCGTGCCGACGGCTATGAGCCGACCATGATTTATGATGCCGATTCGGTCGGCCAGCTCTTCGGCCACACTTAACTCGTGTGTGGACATGAGCACTGTCATGCCTGCCGCAGCGCGCTCTTTAAGTGTGTCCTTGACGATCCGCGCGTGTTGTGGATCAAGCCCGACCAGCGGCTCGTCAATGATAAACACCTCCGGGTCATGTAGCAGCGCCGAAACAATCACCACCCTCTGGCGTGTACCATGAGAAAGGCTCTCGATAGGCTTTGATACATATGGCTCGAGGTTAAACCGTCTAACCAGTTCCTGCGCGCGCGCTTGGATGTGATCCTCGGGCATAAGGAACAACTGGCCTGTGAATCTGAGAAATTCCCATGGCGTGAGCTTTTCGTACATGAACGGGAAGTCCGGCACAAACGCCATGCGGCGTTTGGCTTCCAAAGGCTCCGCTTGCACATCGAACCCGCAGACACGCGCGGTGCCCGAAGTGGGCTTGAGCAGGCCTGCAAGAATTTTGAGCGTGGTCGTTTTCCCAGCCGCGTTCGGCCCGAGCAAGGCGAAGAACTCGCCCCGACCGATTCTCAAACTCACGTCGTTGACGGCAACCAGGTCACCGAATTTTTTCACCACATGCTCAAGCTCGATCATCTGTACAGCATTTCGTTGCAGTCACATTGGCACCAACTGTTGATTAGTTAGCCGAAGCTCGCCCGGCAGCTCGACCTGGAGTATTTCCCCCGCGCGGCTCACGTAAACCACGGCCTTGTGACGACCTGACAAGTCCACCTCGAGTTTGTATGCACGGATTGCAGCCTGCCCGAGCTGCAGCCGGTCATTCTGTGCACGATATCTAACGTTCGCGTCTGCCGGGTTTATGCTCGCTGGCATGGGTAAAAGCCCGACAAGTCCGGCCGCGCCAGTCGTTCCCGGCCCTAGCAACTGGTCTGCCAATGCCCACGGTTCCCGCACCTCTGCAAACTTAAAGCTCCGCGCCAATGTATTGCCGGCACCGTCATCGAGCGAGACCCGTAGCGACTCCTCAGCCGTGTCTGCGGATACTTCGACACTTGCTGACAAAAGCCTGAGCTGGAACCTTAACCTGGTCAAAGCGTAATTCGTGTCGAATCGCGCGTTGCACTCGAACCGGAGCTTATCCGGCAGTCCGGCCAACGTTGCTTGCCCGTCCAGCTCGACCTTGTAACCCGCAATGTGCTTCACCAGGCCCTCCGGCGCCTGCGTCAACGGCTCGGACTGCGGCGCTACCTCGATCGCCGTTGACCAGCGGCAGAATCCGATCCGCCTGCCGCGCTGCCGTATCTCCAATGTGGACTGATCTTGCGCGGCCAAAACCTTTTGCAAGACCAGTTCAACAGGCACATCCCCGGCAATCAGTGTCGGCTGGCCGAACTCAGCACGCCACAACATAACGTTCATGCCCAGCCAGAATACCCCCGCAAGGACAAGTGCTGATCTCGTGCGCATTCAGTTCGAACGGCTGGTTCTACTGGGTAGGGATGATGAGGGTTTGGCCGACACGCAACCGGCGCGGCTCGATCCCCGGATTGGCTGCCAACAAAGCATCGAGTTTCACACCGTATTTGCGCGCAATCGAGTAAGGCGACTCGCCCGGCTGCACAGTGTGGCGACGTAACTGCGCCGGCGGCACTTGTGGCTCCGGTGCCGCAGGCACAGGCTGCGCAGGTTGCAAGCCGTGCACGGGCTGCGACACGACGTTGCGCGGGACTGTCTCGACCGTGGCTTGCACAAGCTGCCCGGTAGGACTCTGTTGTAGGACACCCCCGTAAAGTGCCTGCCACGCATCGAGCTGTCGGCGCAGCTCGCGGTTCTCTGCGGTCAACCGCTCAAGCTCGCGCTGCAAAGCCGGCGTGGCCGAGATTGGCTGCACTTTCGTGGCGAGCAATTGTTTGCACCGCAACAACCTGTCCTTAACAATCTCCGCGTTAGGCGCGTCCGGGCGCAACCGCAGGTACCGGTCGAAATGGTAAATTGCGCCCACCAGGTCCGTTTCGTCCTTCTCGTACAGCAGCGCAAGCTCGAAATGTGCAGATGCGTTCCGCGGGTTAAACTCGAGTGCCTTCTCGAACGCCTCGGCCGCGCCTTTGTAATCGAGCATCGCCACCTTCTTTTTCCCGAGCAGAAAAAATGGCTCCTTTTGCTCGTCTGCAGGGCGCCACTGCGCCGGGCCGCAGCCGCAAAGCACGAGCGCAATCGAGACCGCGAACGCTACTGTTGCAGTTTTGCCCGCCCAACTCACGGCACCAAGCTAAACGAACCTGCGCGGTCGCGCAATCCCGCCATAATGGCCTCGGGAACCACACCCTTAGACCCGCACCGAGGCACCCAGCCAGAGTCAGAGCGAACCAGTGCAGCGGCTTCCAACTTGCGCCCAAAACCGCCCTTCACAGCCCCGCACAAGTCAGGGTTGTCCACACACCGCTCGATTACTCGAGCGCATTACACGAATGCCTGTGGGAACTTCTATACTCAGCTTGGCCAGCGAACAAATGCACCCATCAACAGTGCAGCTCTTCCCGACAGTGCCTTACGTAGCGTAGTTAACCTCTGGCACGAAACGGCACTGGTCGGACACGCGCCTAAGCCCGTCAGGGCGGCAGGACATTAGCCCACCGTGGAAACGGCCGGTGTGCAAACGAAATCAATCCGCCAAGTCCCGCAAGGGACGACAGACACGGTGTACTCGGTTCGCGCATCCAAGGCGAGCGCACAAAAAACATGCCCACCAGGCTGCTGAAGCGGCCCCGTGCTATTCAGGCACCCGGAGACGGATTGTGCGCCGGAAATGGTTCTGCTGTCCCTGACGGGACCGTGGTGTGGATTGCAGGTGCTCTTTTTGCCCACCACTTACGTGGTGGGCTACGTTCTGCCGCGCCTTGCGGCGCTCACCGTCACGACGCAAAGCCGGGCAGGTCAGCGAAACGCTAGCGCAACGCGCTGGCCGCGCTTTCACAAGCACAGCTACAGCCGAGGCGGCCTATTCCC